>CAZPNB010000404.1:0-13175 GCA_964587305.1 uncultured Spirochaetales bacterium
GCTCGAAGTGGTGTTCAGCCTCACCGAGCTCGACACCGAGCGCGTGCGCGACGGCCAGCGCATCGAGGTCGCGGTCGGCGCGTTCCCCGACCGCGTGTTCCACGGCGTGGTGAACTTCATCTCCCCGACCGTCGATCCGGCGACGCGCACGCTGCGCATCAAGGCCGAGATCTCCAACGACGAGGGGCGCCTGCGGCCGGGCCTGTTCGCGCGGGTGAGCCTCGGCGTGAGCCCGCGCAGCGGCGTGGCGATGGTGCCCGAGGAGGCGCTGATTCAGCGCAGCGAGGGCGCGATGCTGTTCAAGATCGGCCCCGACGGCCGGGTGAAGCGCATCGCCGTCACCACCGGAGCTCACGACGCCGGGCGCGTCGAAGTGCGCGGCGACGTCGCTCCGGGCGACCGCGTCGTGCAGCTCGGGCACGGCGGACTCGCCGACGGGGCGATCGTCGCCGTGCGAGAGAGCGCGCCGCACGCCGTCGCAGCGCAGCGCAGTGCCGAGTCCGAAGGCGCCGAGCTGTGAGCCTCTCCGACCTCTCGATCCAGCGGCCGGTGCTCACCTGGATGATGACCCTGGCGCTGGCGACGTTCGGCGTGCTCGGGTTCCTGCGCCTCGGCGTCGACCGGTACCCGGACATGGAGTTCCCCTACGTCGGCGTGATGGTCCGCCTCGAAGGGGCGTCGCCCAGCACGATGGAGGACGAGGTCGTCGACGTCCTCGAGGAGGCGTTCGCGACGATCGAGGGGGTGCGCCACATCTACTCCGAGGCCACCCAGGGCGCCGCGCGGGTGATGATGGAGTTCGAGCTCGAGCACGACCTCGACATCGCCGCGCAGGACGTGCGCGACAAGCTCAACGTCAGCATGAGCCGCCTGCCGCGCGAGATCGAGCCGCCGGCGCTCGGCAAGGCCAACTACTCGCAGTTTCCGATCATCTACGCGCCGATCTCGTCGGACCTCTCCGAGACGGAGACGACCGACTACGTCGATCTGCACATCAAGCCGGTGGTCGAGAGCATTCCGGGCGCGGCGGGCGTGCAGCTCTTCGGCGGGCGCGAGCGCAACATCCGGATCTGGATCGACCCCGCTGCGCTGCGCGCGCGCGGGCTCGCGATCAGCGACGTGCTCGGCGCGCTGCGCCGCGAGCACGTCGAGCGCCCGGGTGGCTTCGTCGAAGGCCACTCCGTGGAGTGGGCGCTCTTGACCGACGCCGAGTTCCGGTCGGTGGCCGAGCTCGAGAACATGATCGTCTCGTGGGACGGCGAGGCGCCGATCCGCCTGCGCGACGTGGCGCGGCTCGAAGACGGCTCCGAGGACGTCCGCGACGCCACCCATATGAACGGGAAAAAGGGCATCGCGCTCGGCCTCTCCAAGCAGTCCAAGGCCAACACCGTGGCGATCGTCGACGAGTTCTACCGGCGCATGGACCAGGTGCGGGGCCGGACGCCCGACGGCATCGAGATCGCGCAGGCCGAGGGATTCATCGACAACTCGGAGTCGATCCGCGAGTCGTTCGAGGAGACGATGTTCGCGCTGGTCTTCGGCGGCCTGTTGGCCGTATTCGTCGTCTTCGTGTTCATGCGGCGCTCGCGCCCGACGCTGATCGTCGCCGCCGCGATCCCTCTCTCGCTGATCACTACCTTCGGGCTGATCTGGATCTTCGACTTCACGCTGAACACGATGACGCTGCTCGGGCTGACGCTCGCGATCGGCGTCGTGATCGACGACGCGATCATCGTGCTCGAGAACATCGAGCGGCACCGCGAAAGCGGGAAGAGCGCGCTCGACGCGGCGCGCTCGGGCACTCGCGAGATCACCTTCGCGGCGGTCGCGGCGACCTTCTCGGTGGCGGCGGTGTTCCTGCCGGTCGCGTTCGGCTCGGGTCGGATGGGCGCGTTCCTGTCCGAGTTCGGCATCACTGTGTCGGTCGCGGTGATCGTGTCGCTGTTCATAGCACTCTCGCTGACCCCGATGCTGGCGGCGCGCATGCCGCCGCCGAAGCCGCGCGGCGCTAACAGTGTCTACCACCGATTCGAGCGCGGGTTCAACGGGCTCGAGACGAGCTACCGCAACGTGCTGGATTGGTCGCTCGCCAACCGGCGGAAGACCGCCGGCATCGCGATCGCGTCGATCGTGCTCGCCGTGCTGGCGGGCAAGCAGCTCCCGGGCGAGTTCTTCCCGGCGTCGGACTCGGGCTTCGTCCTGCTCCAGTTCCGCACGCCGCCCGGCACCTCGCTCGAGGCGACCGAGGCCGTGCTCGTGCAGAACGAGCAGTGGTTCCTCGCTCAGCCCGAGACGGCCGCCGTGTTCGCGCGGATCGGCTCGAGCATGACGACGATCGGCGGCCCGAACGTCGGCATGCTGAACGCGCGGCTCGTGCCGCACGACCAGCGCGAGCGCAGCGCCGCGGAGATCATGCGGGCGGCGCGCGAAGCCCTGTCGCAGATCCCCGGCCAGGAGATCTCCGTCGCCAATCCGATGGGGTCGAGCAACCGCGACTTCGAGGTCGAGATCGCCGGCAACGCGAGCCTCGAAGAGCTCGATCAATACGCGAACCAGCTGATCGAGCGGCTGGATGCTGGGGGCGGGATGGTCGACCTGGACAAGAGTCTCCGGCTCGGTCTGCCCGAAGCGCGCGTGGTGCCCGACCGCGAGAAGGCCGCCGCGCTCGGCATCGACGCCGCGACGATCGCCGAGATCGTGCAGTCGATGATCGGCGGCCTCGACGTCGCCACGTTCCGCGACGGCGAGCAGCGCCACGACATCCGCCTGCGCATGGAGCGCCAGGACCGCGACTCGCTCGACGCGATCGGCGACCTGTGGGTGCGGGCGCGCAACGGCGAGCTGGTGGACCTGCGAAACCTGATCCGGATCGAGAAGGGGGCCACCGCCGCATCCATCACCCGCACCGACCGGCTGCGCAGCGTGGAGGTGATGGCGAATCTGGACGGCATCAGTCTCGATGAAGCGGCTGCGCGCGCCGAGGCGATCGCCGCCGAGATTCTTCCCGCCCACCTCTCGCTGCGGCTGTCGGGCGACGCCGAGGCGATGAAGGAGGCGGGGGCGCAATTCGCGATGATGCTCGTCCTCGCCGTCCTCGTGATCTACATGGTGCTGGCCGCGCAGTTCGAGAGCTTCGCGCAGCCGCTGATCGTGATGATCGCGCTGCCGTTCTCGATGGTCGGCGCGCTCGGAGGCCTGTGGCTCTTCGGCATGTCGCTGAACCTCTTCAGCATGATCGGGATCGTGCTGCTCCTCGGACTCGTCACGAAGAACTCGATCCTGTTGATCGACTACGCGAACCAGCTGCGCGCGGAAGGGGCGTCGCCGGTGGACGCAATCCGGCGCGCCGCGCCGATCCGGATGCGCCCAGTGGTGATGACCGCGCTTTCGATGATCTTCGGCGTGCTGCCGGCCGCGTTCGGCGTCGGGCCGGGCGCCGAGACCCGCGCGCCGATGGCCGTCGCCACCGCCGCCGGGATGTTCTCGTCGATGCTCTTGACCCTGCTGGTCGTTCCGGTGTTCTACCTCGCGCTCGACGACGCGAAGAACTTCCTGCGCGAGCCGCGCGAGGTCTGGGCGCGCTGGCGTCCGGCACGCGCTGAAGTGCATACCGGCGCCGAACCCACCTAGGGAGCCAGACGATGGAAGCTACCGCGATCCTGCAGCCCGTCTTCGTGATGGGCATCCTGACCGTCGCGATGACGATCTGGATGTACGCGACCCGCATTCCCGCAATGAGCCGCGCCGGAATCGACCCGCAGGCCGCCGCTCGGGACGCGAGCGTGATGCAGCGCCTGCCCCCGGAGGCGACGCGCGTCGCCGATAACTACAACCACCTCTTCGAGCAGCCGACGTTGTTCTATGCGGTGGCGCTGGCGATCGCCGTGCAGGGACACGTGGATTCCCTGCACGTCGCCTGTGCCTGGGTGTTCACAGTGCTGCGGATCGCGCACTCGCTGGTGCAGGCGACGGTGAACATCATCCTGGTCCGCTTCAGCCTCTTCGTGCTGAGCTGGGTGGCGCTCGCGATCATGATCTTCCGCGAGGCGCTCGCGGTATTCTGAGCGCAAGCCGTCCGGCGCGCAGCGAGGCGAAGCCGAGCGTAGATCGGACGGGTGGGTCTGCGGCGCCGCAGCGGAGGGCGTGATACCAACTGCCGCGATGCCCGACGCGCCGATCGGGGACGTTGCGCGCGAGGTCCTGGAGCGCGTCTTCGGGTATGCCGAGTTCCGTCCAGGCCAGGCCGACGCGGTGGGAGCCGCGCTCGCCGGGCGCGACGCCGTCGTGCTGCTGCCCACCGGCTCGGGCAAGTCGCTGTGTTATCAGGTGCCCGCACTGGTGGCGAGCCGCCGCGGGCAGGGCACGACGATCGTCGTCTCGCCGCTGATCGCGCTGATGCGGGACCAGGTGGGTGCGCTCGACGCGCGCGGCGTACCCGTCGCGGCGCTCCACAGCCAGCAAGACGCGGCGCAACAGCGGGAGGCCACAGCGCGCTTCCAGCGCGGCGGGCTCGCGCTGCTCTACGTGTCGCCGGAGCGCGCCGCGCTGGACGGCTTCCGGCGGATGGTCGCGCGGACGCCCGTCGCGCTGCTCGCCGTCGATGAGGCGCACTGCGTGAGCCAGTGGGGTCACGACTTCCGGCCCGACTACATGAGGATCCACGAGCTGCGCGCGATCGTGCCCGCGCCGATGATCGCGCTCACCGCGACGGCGACGGCCGCTGTGCTGGCGGAAGTCGAGAGCCGGCTCGGCCTGCGCGATGCGATCGTCATCCGCGCCGGGTTGGACCGACCGAACCTCGTGTTCGCCGTCCACGCGCTGCGCACGCAAGAGGCGCGCCTCGCAGCGCTGGTGGCGGAGCTGGAGGCGGCCGGTCTCCGCGGGCGCGCCGGCGCCGGCCGCGGGATCGTCTATTGCAGCACGCGGAAGACGGCGGAACGCGTCGCGGCCGCGCTGCGCTCCGCTGGGATCGCCGCGGGCCATTATCACGCCGGCCGGACGGCGCTCGCGCGTACGCGCGAACAGCAGGCCTTCGAGTTGGGGCGCCGGCGCGTGCTCGTCGCCACCAACGCGTTCGGGATGGGGATCGATCTTCCGGATATCCGCCTGATCGTGCACTTCCAGACACCGGGCAGCGTCGAGGCGTACTACCAGGAGGCTGGCCGCGCCGGCCGCGACGGCGAGCCGGCCCGCTGCGTGCTCTTCTTCGGCGCGGCCGATCTGATGACGCAGCGGCGCCTCTCGTCTGGCGCCACCAGTGCGTTTCTCTCTCGCCGACGAGAGCACGCGCTCGCCGCGATCGAGCGCTATGCGACACAACTCCGCTGCCGGCAGCAGGTGCTGATCACCCATTTCACCGGCAGCGACGCGCACCCGGTCTGCGGTCGCTGTGATGTCTGTATCGGTGTGGCGGCCGGCGAAGCCGCGCGGACGACCGCGCCGCGGCGCGCCGCGCCCGCGGCGCTCCCTGCCGACGCGCGGGACACCGTCGTGAGCGCGGTCGGGCGGCTCTCGCGCCCGGTCGGCAAGGGCAACCTCGCCCGCGCGTTGCGCGGCAGCCGTGCGAGAGCGCTGGCACGCGGTGGCCTGCTGGCGATGCCCGAGCACGGGTCGCTCGCCGAGTTCGCAGAGGCGTCGATCACCGCGGCGATCGACGCGCTGCTCGCCGAGGGCCGTCTGCGCCGGACCGGCGTCCGATATCCGACGCTGTGGCTGCCCGGGAAACCGGTGCGTGCGGTGCGCGCCGGCAGCGAGCCGGGCGCCGCGACCCGCGCGCGCGCGCGGCGCTACGGTGGCCCCGTCGCCCGCGCGCTCGACAGCTACCGCAAGCGCACCGCGCGCGCGCTGCGCTGGAAGACTTACATGGTGTTCCAGCGCAGCGTGCTGCTCGCGATCGATCGCGAGCAGCCGGACTCGCGCGCGGCGCTCGCGAAGATTCCCGGCCTTGGCCCGGCGAAGATCGAGCGCTTCGGCGACGACATCCTCGAGCTCGTCCGCCGCCACGGCGGCGGGGCGGCGTGACCGCAAGCGGCCGGGGGCCGCGCGCAGCGAGCCGAAGGCGAGCCGAGTCGAAGTGGATCGACTCGGCTACGTTCGGCGAGCCATCCCCATTCCACAGCGCGTGGGAGAACCTCCCGATGTCCAGCGACCTCTTCTCCACCCCCGAGCACGCGCTGTTCCGCGACACCGTGCGCAAGTTCGTCGACGAAGAGCTGCGGCCGCGCGCGAGAGAGTTCGACGCCGCCGGGCGGTTCGACAAGAGCCTCTACAAGAGGATGGGCGATCTCGGCATGCTCGGGCTGCGCTACGACCCGAAGTGGGGCGGCGCCGGACTCGACTACACGTACATGGCGATCCTGTTCGAGGAGATCGGCCGCTGCGACAACGCCGGCGTCGCGATGGGGATCAGCGTCCATACCGACATGGCCACGCCCTCGCTGCACCAGTTCGGCAGCGACGAGCTGAGGCAGCGCTTCCTGGTGCCGGCGATCGCCGGCGAAATGGTGTCGGCGATCGCCGTCACCGAGCCCGACGCCGGCTCCGACGTCTCCGCGATCAAGACGCGCGCCGAGCGCCGCGGCGACGAGTGGGTGATCAACGGATCGAAGATCTACATCACCAATGCCTCCACCGCCGACTGGCTATGCCTGCTCGTGGTGACCGACCCGAAGGCCGGCTACGGCGGCTTCACGCAGATCATCGTGCCCACCGACAGCCCCGGCTTCCGCTACGACCTGCTCGACAAGATCGGGATGTGGGGCTCCGACACCGGCCAGCTCTACTTCGAGGACGTGCGCGTCCCGGTTGCGAACACGATCGGCGACATCGGGCGTGGCTTCCAGCAGCAGATGATGCAGTTCCAGGACGAGCGCCTGGTGGGATGCATCAGCACGATCGCAAGCGCTCGGGAAACCTGGGAGCGGACGCGTCAGTGGGCCGAGCAGCGCGTGCTGTTCGGCAAGCCGCTCGCGGCGATGCAGGTGACGCAGTTCAAGTTCGTCGAGATGCTCACCCAGATCACCGCGGCGCGAGAGCTGATCTACGCGTGCATCCGCGAGTGCAATCGCGGCGTCGACGCCACCCAGCTGATCACGATGGCGAAGCTCTTCTGCGGCCGCGTCGCGCGCCAGGTCGCCGACGATTGCATCCAGCTCCACGGTGGCTACGGCTACATGAAGGAGAGCGTCGCCGGCCGCGCATTCGTCGACAGCCGGCTCTCGAGCATCGGCGGTGGCTCCGATGAGACGATGATCCACTACCTGGCGAAGCAGCTCGGATTCTAGGAGGACACATGGCGGACGAAGTGACCCGCTACGAGCTGCGCGGCCCGGCGGCGTGGATCACGCTCGCTTCGCCACAGACGCGCAACGCGCTCTCGACCGCACTGTTGGCCGCGCTCGGGAGTCAGATGCGCCGAGCGATGGACGATCCGGCAGCGCGCGTCGTCGTGCTCACCGGCGAGGGGCCCGCGTTCTGCGCCGGCGCCGATCTGAAGAGCCGCGGAGCGATGGGGGAGACCGCAGCGGGCAACCCGTTCGTCGACCTGCTGAAGCAGATGCGCCACGGGCCGAAGCCGGTGATCGTCGCCGCAAACGGCCACGCGTTCGGCGGCGGCGTCGGGCTCGTGGCGGCCGCTGACATCGCGATCGCCGTCGACACCGCGATCTTCAGCTTCAGTGAAGTCCGCATCGGCGCGATTCCGGCGATGATCTCGGTCGTCGTGCTGCCGAAGCTGGGCGAGCACCAGACGATGCGCCTGTTCCTGACCGGCGAGCGCTTCGACGCGCAGCGCGCCCAGGGCTACGGGCTGCTCCACCGCGTGGTCGCGCCGGGCGAGCTCGAGGCGGCCGTCGGGAACGAGATCGACGCGATCGCGAAGGGCGGCCCGAACGCAGTCCGCGAGGCAAAGCAGCTCGTACGCACCGTCGCGCGCCTTCCCGAAGACGAGGCGTTTGCGTTCGCCGAGCAGAAGATCGCGGAGATCTTCGCCTCCGAAGAGGCGGCCGAGGGCATGGCGGCGTTTGCCGAGAAGCGGCCGCCGAAGTGGGTGAATCAGCGGTAGAGGCCCTTGCCGAGCGCTTCGCGCCCCGGAACCATTCCCGCCCATGCCGACCCCCCCTCGAAGCGGGCCCAGCGCCCGATGGCCTCATTGCGCGCTGCGACTCGCCGTCGCAGGCAGCCTGCTCGCGCTGGCGAGCGCCGATCCCGCGGCTGCGTTCGGCCTCGACGACGTCGCGAAGCGCGCGAGACTGCTCGCCGCCAAGCCCTACCGCGAGCCGGAGCGCCAACCGTCCTGGCTGCGCGAGATCAGCTACGACCAGTGGCGCGACATCCGTTTCCGGCCGGAACGCGCGCTATGGCTCGATCGCAATCTGCCCTTCACGGTCCAGTTCTTCCATCCGGGCTTCTTCTACGACCGCTCGGTGCGCGTGAACGTCGTCACGTCGTCTGGTGTTGCCCCGGTGCCGTTCGCGCCCGATCAGTACGACTACGGCAAGAACGAGTTCGGCAGCCGCGTGCCACAGGATCTCGGCTACGCGGGGCTGCGAATCCACTACCCGATCAAGAAGCCGAGCTACCAGGACGAGGTGATCGTCTTCCTCGGCGCGAGCTATTTCCGCGCCGTCGGACGCGATCAAGCCTACGGGATCTCGGCGCGCGGGCTCGCGATCGACACCGCGTCGCCGTCGGGAGAGGAGTTTCCGTGGTTTCGCGAGTTCTGGCTGGTGCGACCCGGCGCCGGAGCGCAGGAGTTGACGCTCTACGCGCTGCTCGACAGCCCCAGCGCAGCGGGTGCCTATCGCTTCGTCGTCGCGCCCGGGCCGCAGACGCGGGTCGACGTCGAGATGCGCATCTATGCGCGCCGCGAGATCCAGAAGCTGGGCGTCGCTGCGCTCACCAGCATGTTCTTTCGCGGCGAGAACGGCGGCCCGCCGACCGACGACTATCGCCCCGAGGTGCACGACTCCGACGGGCTGCTCGTCGCCGCCCGGAACGGCGAGTGGCTGTGGCGGCCGCTGGAGAATCCGCCCGATCTGAACGTGGCCTCGTTCGCGACGGTTGACCCGCGCGGCTTCGGCGTGCTCCAGCGAGACCGGAACCTCGATCACTACCAGGACTTCGAGGCGCGCCAGGACTTGCGACCGAGCGTCTGGGTGGAGCCGAAGGGCGATTGGGGAGCCGGCCGGGTCGAGTTGGTGGAGATTCCGACCAACAACGAGGCGAACGACAACATCGTCTCCTATTGGGTGCCCGCCGCCACCGTCAACCCTCGGGCGCCTGCGCTTCTGGCATACTCGCTCTTCTGGTACGGCGACGACCGCGCCCGACCGCCCGGGGGCTGGACCGCCGCGACCCGGCGAGACTCGGGCACGATCGACGGGGCGAGGCGCCTGCTCGTTGACTTCGAGGGCAAAGCGCTGCGAGCGCTGCCGCCGGAGAGCGTGGTGGAGGGGGTCGTGACGGTGATGGCGAGCGGTGGCGATGGGGTGTCTCGAGTGCCGGCGGAGCTGCTGGAGCAGCAGGTGATCCACAACCCGATCACCGGCGGCTGGCGCCTGGTGTTCCAGGTGAAGCCGCCCGACGACGATCCGGTCGAGCTGCGCGCGTTCCTGCGGCACAAGGACGACGTGATCACCGAGACCTGGTCCTACCTGCTGCATCCGTGAGGGCTCGAGCGTGAGTCAACGGCCGTATCAGGATCCCCCGCGCCTCGTGCCCGACCGGTCGGCGGACGAGGCGCAACCCGCGCTCCCGCTGGAGACGATCCTCCAGGATTGGCCGGGTGCGCTCGCCCGCGCATCCGCATACCTCACCGCGGTGGGTGTCGCGGCCGCGGAGATCCGGCGCCTGGCCACGCGCGCGCTCGAGCGCGCTTTGCGCCGCCAGTCGGAAGCAAGCGCCGTAGTCGAAGCGATGGACGAGACCGCGCGTGTGCTCGCGCTGACCCACCCGGTCGCGAACGATCCGCCCGCGCCTCGAGCTGCGCGCAGCGAACCCAAGGCGAGCGAAGACGATCGGGCGGGAGACGCCCATGCGTTCGCGCGCTGGCGTTTCGCGGCGTGGCAGGCGGGCGGCGTCCCCGAACCCGCAGATCCGCCGCTCGAGCTCCTGGCGTTCGCGCCGACTCCGCCGCTCTTGCGCGGCACGATGGTTCCCGGTCGCTACCGCGGCCACCGGCTCGGCGAGCCGCGGCACCGGCGCGGACCCGCCGAATCGGATCCCGAGCGCGAGCGTCCGGCGCGCCGCGAGCGCCGCGGCGCCCGCGAGAGCTGGGAGGGGAGCGGCCGGCGGCGCCGCGCATTGCTCGGCCTGCTCGTATGTGCACCGAGCGTCGCGGCCGGTGCCGCATTTCTCGCGACGCTGCCCGCGAACGTCTGGTTCCCGGTCGAGCTGACGATGGCGATCGCGTTCGGCGCACTGTTCGGCTGGATCTCCGTCGGCTTCTGGACGGCCGTCTTCGGCTTCGCCGTTCTGCTGCGGCGCGGCGATCGCTTCGCGATCACGCGCACCGACGCCTTGCCGCGCCAGCCGATCGACCCGGCCGTGCGAACCGCCGTGGTGATGCCGGTGTGCGACGAGTCCGTCGAGCGCGTGTTCGCGGGTCTTCGCGCGGTGCGTGCGTCGATCGAGCGCGCCGGCGCGCTCGACGCGTTCGATCTGTTCATCTTGAGCGACAGCACCGACCCCGACCTGTGGATCGACGAGGAGGAGGCGTGGGCGCGCTGGAACCGCGAGATCGAGTTCCGCGGCGGGATCTTCTACCGGCACCGGCGCGTGCGCCGCAAGCGCAAGAGCGGCAACGTGGCCGACTTCTGCCGGCGCTTCGGCCGCCACTACCGCTACATGGTCGTGCTCGATGCCGACAGCGTGATCAGCGGCGAGTGTCTGGTCCGGCTGGTCGGAATGATGGAGCGCAATCCGCACGTTGGCATCATCCAGACCGCTCCCGCGGTCGTTCGCGCGCGGTCGCTGTTTGCTCGCATCCAGCAGTTTGCGAGTCGCCTCTACGGCCCGATGTTCTCGGCGGGCATGCATTTCTGGCAGCTCGGTGACAGCCCGTACTGGGGCCACAACGCGATCCTGCGCGTCGAGCCGTTCATGCAGCACTGCGGGCTGCCGCGTCTGTCCGGGAAGCCGCCGTTCGGCGGCGACATCCTGAGCCACGACTTCGTCGAGGCGGCGCTCTTGGGACGCGCACGCTGGTCGATCTGGCTCGCGTTCGATCTGGCGGGAAGCTACGAGGAGACGCCCGCTTCGCTGCTCGAAGAGATGCAGCGCGACCGCCGCTGGTGTCAGGGGAACCTCCAGCACCTGCGCCTCTTGTTCACCGAGGGTCTGGTCCGCGCGCATCGCACGCTGTTCCTGAACGGGATCTTCTCCTACGTCTCGGCGGTGCTGTGGCTCGGCTTCCTGATCGCGAGCACGGTCGAGGCGGCGCTGTGGTCGCTGTGGGGCCCCGACTACTTCCCAGCCGGTCAGAGCCTCTTCCCGACCTGGCCGGTGTGGCGCCCGGAGCGGGCGGAGATGCTGTTCGGCGCGGTGTTCGCAGTGCTGTTGCTGCCGAAGCTGTTGGCGATCGCGCTGACGCTGATCCAGCGCCGTGCGAGCGGCTTCGGAGGCGTGTTCGCGCTGCTGCGCAGCGTCCTGCTCGAGGCGATCGCGACGGCGCTGTTCGCGCCGATTCACATGGTCTTCTACTGCCGCTTCGTGCTGAAGAACCTGATCGGCCGTGCCGTCACCTGGCGCGGCGGCGAAGAGGATTTCGACGAGACCGGATGGTGGACGGCGCTGCGCCGCCACGGCCCCGATACGCTGATCGCCTGCCTGTGGGGCTATGGCGTCCGGGTGCTGCACCCAGACGCTTTCTGGTGGCTGATGCCGGTGGCAGGGGCGCTGGTCCTCTCGATCCCGGTCTCGGTGCTGGCCAGCCGCACGCGGCTCGGAACGGCCGCGCGCAGGTGGGGACTGTTCGTCACGCCCGAGGAGGCAGACCCGCCCGCCGAGATCCGCGATCTCGAGCGAGAGCACTCCACCGCGATCGCGCAGCGCGCGTCGCGGCCGGACGGATTCGTGCGCGCGATCGTCGACCCGGGCGTCAACGCGGTACACGCGTGGCTCTTGCGCGGGCCGCGCAATCTGATTCCGAACCTGCGCGACGAGCGACGCGCGCTGGCGGCGCGCGCGCTCGAAGCCGGACCGGACGGCCTCACCGGCGCCGAGAAGCGACGGCTGCTCTCCGATGCCGACTGCACGCTGAGCCTGCACGATCGGGTGTGGCGGCTGTCCGACGAGAATGCCGCGGCGCGCTGGGGTCTGACGTAGGGCGGATTAGGCCGAAGGCCGTAATCCGCCACGGGCAACCGTCGCGGAGCGGCGGATTACGCTTCGCTAATCCGCCCTACGGATTTCCATGCTAGGCATCGAGTGAGAGCAGCGGCGGCGGAGCGCCCAAGCCGAAGCGCTCGGCGGCCCGGATCACCACGAAGTGTACGACCGGGATCATCACCAGCGTGAACACCGTCGAGAAGAAGAGACCTCCGACCACCGCCACGCCGATCGCCTGACGACTCTCGGCGCCGGCGCTGCCCGCCAGCACCAGCGGCACCGCGCCGAGGATCGCGGTCGCACTCGTCATCAGGATCGGGCGGAAGCGCGTGCGGCCCGCCGCGAGCAGCGCTGCAGTGAGTTCCGTGCCGCGTGCGCGCTCCTGGTTCGCGAAGTCGACCAGCAGGATCGCGTTCTTCGCGACCAGGCCGACCAACAAGATGATCCCGATCTGGCTGTAGAGATTGAGCGTCTGGCCGGCAGCCCAGATCGACAGCAGCGCGCCCAGCGCGGCCAGCGGCACGCTGAACATCACCGTCAGCGGGTCGAGGAAGCTCTCGAACTGCGCGGCCAGCACCAGGTAGATCACGAGCAGCGACACCAGGAAGGTCAGGTAGATCTGCGTCCCCGCTTCGTTGAATTCGCGCGACGTGCCGCGCAGCGCGCTGGTGAAGCCGGCGGGCAGCGCATCGTGCACGATCTGCTGAACGCGACCCAGCGCATCGCCGAGCGCAGCCCCTGGCGCGAGATTGGCGGTGAGCGTCGCCGCGCGCTGCAGATCGTAGTGGTTGAGCCAGGTGGGCGCGCTGCGCGGGACCGACGTGATCAGGCCGGACAGCGCCACCATC
>CAZPNB010000405.1:0-6509 GCA_964587305.1 uncultured Spirochaetales bacterium
GTCGCTGCCGAACTCGAGCAGCGCCTCGGTGGCGAGAACCACGCTCGGTGTGAACGGAATCGGCGCCAGCGCCCGACCCAGCTCCTGCGCGATCAACGCCAGCTCGAGGCGCCCGAACCCGGCGCCGCCGAACTCCTCGGGCACCGCCGCCCCGAGCCATCCCATCTCCGCGACGCCCTTCCACAGCGCGTCGCTGTGGGTGCCGCCGCTCTCGAGCACGCTGCGGCAGACGTCGAGCCCACAGTGGTCGTCGAGATAGTCGCGCGCGGTCTTCTGGAGCAGCTTCTGCTCTTCCGAAAAATCGAAATTCATGGACGGCCTCCGCTGGCGCCACTATACCCCTCCGCAGCATCAGTCGCGCGCCGTGGGGCGCTGACGCCCAGTCATCTATGTTCGCGCCCCGAACGCCCTCGATCCCGGGAGACCCTCATGCCGCTGCTCGGCGTCCGCTACGACCTGCGCTGCGCGCCGTTCGACACCACCACATCGGCCGATCTGATGGCGACCGCGCTCGACCAGTGCGCGTGGGCCGACCGGCTGGGCTTCGCGACGGTGACGCTTTCGGAGCACCACGGCTCGCCCGACGGGTACCTCCCCTCCCCGCTCGTGTTCGGCGCCGCGGTCGCCGCGCGCACCCGCAACCTGCGGCTGGTGATCGCGGCGCTGATTGCGCCGCTCTACGATCCGATCCGGCTGGCCGAGGACATTGCGGTGCTCGACGTCGTGAGCGGCGGGCGCGTGGTGCCGGTGGTGAGCGGCGGCTACGTCGAATCCGAGTTCCGCACGTTCGGCAAGCGCCTCGCCGAGCGCGCGCGCGTGATGGAGGGAATCATCCCGCTGCTCGAACGCGCGTGGACGGGCGAGCCGTTCCTGCACGACGGCGTGACCGTGCGAGTGACCCCGCGCCCGGTGCAGCGGCCGCGGCCACCGATCTTCATGGGCGGCGGGTCGGCAGCCGCCGCTCGCCGCGCAGCCCGCCACGCCGACCATTTCATCCCGACCCTGCCGGAGTTCTTCGCGATCTACCGCGAAGAGCGCGTGAAGCTCGGAAAATCCGATCCCGGCCCACTGCCGCGCACCACCGGCAATTTCCTCTACCTGGCCGAGGATCCCGATGCGGCGTGGGAGCGGATCGCGCCCTACGCGATGCACGAGATGAACGCGTACGGGAAGTGGATGACCGACGCGGGAACGGCCGGCCCGTACCAGCCGGTGCGCGACCCCGACGCGCTGCGCGCGACCGGTCAATATCCGGTGATGACCCCCGACGAGCTGATCGAGGCCGCGCGCGGCATGAGCGGCATGGACGCGATCCTGTTCCACCCGCTGATGGGTGGCATGGACCCCGAGCTGTCCTGGGCGTCGCTGCGGCTGTTCGAGGCGAAGGTGCTGCCGGCGCTGCGCGCAAAGTCGCGCTAGATAGCTTCCCCGATGGAACTGCTCCAGCACCTGCTCGATCTCGTGATCCATCTGGATCAGCACCTGATCGCGCTCGCCGGTGACTACGGAGCGTGGGTCTACGCCATCCTGTTCCTGATCATCTTCTGCGAGACCGGCCTGGTCGTTACACCGTTCCTGCCCGGCGACTCGCTGTTGTTCGCGGTCGGCGCAGTAGCCGCGACCGGCGCGCTCGACCCACTCTTGCTGTGCGGGCTGCTCGGGGTCGCCGCGATCGCCGGCGACACGGTCAACTACGCGGCCGGCCATTGGATCGGGCCGATGGTCTTCTACCGGGAAGACTCGCGCCTGCTCAACAAGCAGCATCTCGAGCACACGCACCGCTTCTACGAGAAGTACGGCGGAAAGACGATCATCATCGCGCGCTTCATCCCGATCATCCGGACGTTCGCGCCGTTCGTGGCCGGCATCGGGCGGATGACCTACGCGCGCTTCCTGATCTACAACGTCACCGGAGGCGTCGTCTGGATCACCGCGTTCGTCTACGCCGGCTACTTCTTCGGCAACATCCCGGTGGTCAAGAAGAACTTCTCGCTGATGATCCTGGCGATCATCGTGATCTCGATCCTGCCGGCCGTATTCGAGTACTGGCGCCATCGCTCGCAGCCCGAGTCGGCCGCGGCCAGCGACTAATCGTCTAGCTCGCCTTCGACACCACGCGGTCGGCGAACGCGCGCAGCGAATCGAGCTTCTGCTGCAGCGTCAGTGTGTCCGGCTGGTAGCTGTTGCGGAAGCCGACGATCACGTCGGTGACACCCTTGTCTTCGAGACGCCGCACGCCGTCGACGCTGAACGCTTCGAGTGAAATGACGTGGATCTGGAACGGCTGATTCGCGCGTCCGGCCTCCTTGCGGTGCTGCGCGAGCCGCGCCAGCAGCGTGTCGAGGTCGTCCTTGCCGCCGCCGTGCATCCAGCCGTCGCACAGGCGCGCCGCACGGCGCAGCGCGGCGTCTGCGTGGCCACCGAGCAGGATCGGCATCGAATCTGGCACCGGACACAGCTTGATCGCAGGGATGTCGTAGAACTCGCCGTGATACTCGAAGTACTCGCCGGTACAGAGGCCGCGCAGGATCTCGATCATCTCGTCGAGCCGAGCGCCGCGGCGCTCCCACGGCGTGCCGGTGACGGCGTAGTCTTCGGGCCACGGCGAGAGGCCCACCCCGAGCGTCACGCGGTTGTGCGTCAGATACGCGACCGACGTGGCCTGCTTCGCGGCGAGCACCGGATGGCGGATCGGCAGCTTGATCACGAACGTCGAGAAGCAGAGCGTCGTCGTCGACGCGCCGAGCGCGGCCATCAGCGCGAACGGGTCGATGAAGGGTTTCCCTTCGAGGAACTCGCGGTTGCCATCGTCGTTGTAGGGGTATTTCGTGTGCGATTGCTTCGGAAAGCAGATGCTGTCGGGCACCGAGAAGGCGTGATACCCGGCGTCTTCAGCGGCTTGCGCGAGCGGGATCATCTGGTGGGGGTCGCACATCGCTTCGGCATAGGTGAAACGCATCGTGTCTCCTGTTCAGGGCAGCTGGTAGAGGTTCCGGCAGTTCTCACCGGTCACTTTGCGCACGTCCGCGGCCGGGAGCTTGCCGAGCGCGTGCTCGATCGCCTGGCGCGAGTGGGGCCACGTGCTGTCGGGGTGCGGATAGTCGCACGCCCACATGAAGTTCTCGGGGCCGAGCAACGGGATCAGCTCGGGCCCGAACGGCTCTTCCTCGAACGTGGCGAACACCTGCCGCCGGAACAGCTCGCTCGGCCGGGTGCGGATCGCGCCGTCGTGCCGGCAGTGCTTCTCGAACGTCGCGTCCATCCGCGCGACGAAGTACGGCAGCCAGCCGATGCCCGACTCGGCGAGCACGAGGCGCAGCGCGGGGTGCCGCTCGAGCGCGCCCGAGAACACCATCACCGCGAGCGGCTCGTCGAGCTGCAGCGGCGCCACCGCGGCGAACCCGGCGATGTGCCAGCCGCGCCGGCGCGGGTCGATCCGCGTGCCGCCGCCGATGTGGAACGACAGCGGCAGCCCCGACTCTGCCACCGCGGCCCACAGCCGGTCCCACGCCGGATCGCGCACGTCGGCTTCGAACGGAGACAGGATCGCGCCGCGGTGGCCCAGCGAAGCACAGCGCTCGAACTCCGCGACGGCGTCCTCCGGCGACGTCGGCGGCAGAAACGGCAGAGCACACAGGCGGTCGGGCAGGTAGCTGTTGAACTCCTCCGCCGCCCAGTCGTTCCATGCGCGCAGCACCGCGATCAGATGCTCGCGCTCTTCGATCGGGAAGCGGATCAGCGCCGCCGGGCCGTACACGATCGACGACCAGATGCCGTCGCGCTCCATGTCCTGCATCCGCAGCACCGGATCGCTCGGCCGGAAGGCCGCGTTCTCGAGACCGTCCACGCGGTCGAGCGCGGTCGCAATGCCATCCATCGATCCGCTCATCCCGATGATCTGATCGCCGACCCACCACAGCGGCTGGCCGTTGCGCTCCTCGATCCGCGGACCGCGATCGCGAAACTTCGCCGGCAATCGCGCAGACCACAAGTCGCTCGGCACGCTGAAGATGTCGAGATGATCGTCGCAGGAGTAGATGCGGTCTTCGCTCATGTCGGGACTCCCAGCTCGTCGAGCTTTCGCGCCAGCGTAAGCGACGCGAGGTTGTTCACGTCCATGTCGTGATCGGGCGGCAGCAGCTCATAGTGCTTCATCTGCCGGCCGAGGCGCGCCATGATCGCGCCGAACTTCAAGAGCGCCAACACTTCGTAGTAGTCGACGCCAGCGAGCGAGCCGCCGGTTCGGTCGCGCCAATGCGCGAGCGTCTCGTCGCGTCCGGGGAGGCCGTCGAGGCGCGAGAGGCCCACTCCTTCGGAAAAGCAGCGGTCGAGCGCCACCCACCACGCGAGGTCCTGGAGCGGGTTGCCGAGGCGCACCATCTCCCAGTCGAGCACGCCGATGCACTCGACGCCGCTGTAGATCTGGTTGGCGAGGCGCGAGTCACCCCAGCACAGGGCAACCGGCTCGCCGGCGGGCGCGTGGTCGCACAGCCAGCCGAGCGCGCGCTCCAGCAGCGGGTAGCGCGCGCGGTCGCCGAGGCCCCACGAAAGGTACGCGTCGTAATCGTGCAGGTGCTGCGTGAGCGCGTCGGCGCCGCGCTCGGGCTCGCCGAGGAAGTCGAGCCCGAGCTGCAGCGCGTCGACCTCGTGCACGCGGCACATCGCCTCGACACCGCTCCACCACACCTGCTCCCGCTCGGCTGGCGCCAGCTGCTCGGCGAGCCGTCCGGCGGCGTGCATCGGGGGATTGTCCGACGGCACCCAGCCGTCGAGGAACTCCATCAGATAGAACGGCGCGCCGAGCGTCGCGTCGCTCCAGTCGTGCTCGCGCATCGCAGGGACCGGGACGTTCGTCTTCGCGAGCGCATCCATCACCCGGAACTGCACGGTCAGATCGTAGGTGGGGAAGACGTTGAAGCCGCGCGGCTCGATCCGCGCGACGAGCTTCTCCGCGCGCGGCGCCCCGCGCTCGCGCCAGTGCACGTCGAACAAAAGCGTCTCGCTCGAGAACCCGGTGTGGGACGGCGCGCGCAGATTCGCGACCGCGAGATCCTCGCCTCCTGGACGCACCCGCGCCAGGAACGCCTCCAAGCGAGCGCGCGCTGCCGGGAGGTCCCGTTTTTCGGGATGTGCCATCGACGCATTATACTGGCGCGCTTCGCCAGCGGGACTGCCGAGCGAGAGATCGAGAGGAGGGCGCCGCCGTCGACCCCGAACGCATCTACCGCCGCCACATCCGGCTGGACGCGCACGGGCGCCAGGTCGTCGGCGAGCTGGCCGACGACGCGCAGCACTTTCGCATCCGGCTGCGGCACGACGGCGCGCGCGTCACGTCGGTCGACGGCGAGGCGGTGCGCCATCCCTGGTCGACCTGCTCCGAGGCACTGGCGCCGCTGCGGGGCCTCGAGGGGATGCGGCTCTCCCGGCGCTGCACCGCGGTGGGCGACGTCGCGAACGCTCGCCAGCAGTGCACGCACTGGTTCGATCTCGCGGGCCTGGCGGTGGCCCACGCTGCGGCCGGCCGAGCGAGCCGCGAGTACCGCTGCGCGGTGTCGGGGGCACCCGGCGAGGCAGCCACCGCGACGCTCGAGCGGGACGGCGAGCCGCTCTTGGCCTGGCGCCTCGACGGCACGACGATCCGCGGCGAGCCGCCGTTCGACGGTCGCAACCTGCGCGGCGCGTTCCTCGCCTGGGCGGAGCAAACGCTCGACCCCGACCTGGCCGAGGCGGCGACCGTGCTGCGGCGCGCCAGCTATATCTCGCCGGTGCGCTTCTACGAGCTCGACCTCTTCGAGCGCGCCAGCGACGTCCAGCCAGTGACCGGCCAGTGCTACACCTACACCGAAGGAACGGCGCAGCGCTCGCAGCGCCAGCGCGGCTCGAAGCGCGACTACACCCACCGGCCCGAAGCTCTGCTCGCGGAGGGATCCCCCGAGCGCGGCCATGCGTAGAAGCCTTGCGGTCGAGATCTTCTGGAAGGTTCACCCGACTAATTCCGGTCCCAGCGCTTGCGCTCCACCTCGGGGTCGATCGGCTGGCTCGGCCCGCTGCCCTCGAACGGGGTCGCGAAGGCCTGCGCGAGCTGCTTCATGACGTGGCCGATCGTCACGAACGGCGCACCCTCCGGCGCCGGCGGCGCACCGCCGGCCGACTTCAGCGACAGGTCGACGTGCGTCGCCTGCGCGCGCAGCGCACCGACCGTGCACTTCTCCTTCGGGATATGCGCGAACGGATCGTAACGGAAGTGCCGCATCGCGTTCTCGTGGGTGATCTTGCGCACGTCGGTGTCCGACACGCCGGCCAGCGACTTCGCCAGCTCTTCGGGCGCCCGCGGCCAGGTGGTGTCCGAGTGCGGGTAGTCGCTCTCCCAGGTGATCGTGTCGATCCCGACCCGGTGGCGGTTGGCCACGCCGCAGGGGTCGTCGATGAAGCAGGTGATGATGTGTTCACGGAACACGTCGCTCGGGAGCTTGTCGCCGAAGTCCTGGTGCGTCCAGTAGTGGTGGTGC
>CAZPNB010000406.1:0-3955 GCA_964587305.1 uncultured Spirochaetales bacterium
GTGTTCCTGCTCGACGAAGTCGACAAGATGTCGATGGATTTCCGCGGCGACCCGTCGGCGGCGCTGCTCGAGGTGCTCGACCCGGAGCAGAACCACACCTTCAGCGACCACTACATCGATCTCGACTACGACCTCTCGCGCGTGATGTTCGTGTGCACCGCGAACGTGCTGTCGCAGATCCCGCGGCCGCTGCAGGACCGGATGGAGATCATCCACCTCCCGGGCTACATCGAGAGCGAGAAGCTCTCGATCGCGACCGAGTTCCTGGTGCCGAAGCAGCGCGAGGCGAACGGGCTGTCGGAACAGCACATCGCCTTCAGCGACGCGGCGATCCTCGAGATGATCCGCTACTACACCCGCGAGTCGGGTGTGCGCAGCCTGGAGCGCGAGATCGCGTCGGTGTGCCGCAAGGTCGCGCGCGGCGTGGTCAAGGCCGGCGATGCCGCCACGCTCGCCAGGATCACACCGGCGAAGGTGAGGAAGCTGCTCGGCGTTCAGAAGTATCGCTTCGGCCAGGCCGAGGAGGCCGACCGGGTGGGCGTGTGCACGGGCCTCGCCTACACGGAGGTCGGCGGCGAGCTGCTCCAGACCGAGGTATCGGTCACGCCGGGCAAGGGGAAGCTCCAGGTCACCGGTCGGCTCGGCGAGGTGATGCAGGAGTCGGCCAACGCCGCGCTGTCCTACGTGCGCACGCGCGCCAAGCAGCTCGGCCTGACGCGCGACTTCTACTCGAAGGTCGACATCCACATCCACGTGCCCGAGGGCGCCACGCCCAAGGACGGCCCGTCGGCCGGGATCACGATCGCCACCGCGATCGCGTCCGCACTCACGCGCGTTCCGATCCGCTCGAACGTCGCGATGACCGGCGAGATCACACTGCGCGGGCGGGTGCTGCCGATTGGCGGCCTGAAGGAGAAGATGATCGCGGCGCTGCGCGGCGGCATCGACACCGTGCTGATCCCGAAGGAGAACGAGAAGGATCTCGCCGAGATACCGGCGACGATCCTGCGCGGGCTCCAGATCATCAGCGTCGAACACATGGACGAGGTGCTCAGCGCAGCGCTCTCGCTCGCCGATCCGGTGGGCTTCCTCCGCGAGGGCCACCACGAGTTCGACGACATCCACGAGGTTTTGCCGCCGCCGGTCGCCAAACCCGTGGAGATTCCGGTGCCCGCAGGCGTAAACTAGCCGTCGTCGGGCGCGTAGCTCAGTTGGTAGAGCGCCTCGCTTACACCGAGGAAGTCGGCGGTTCGAGCCCGTCCGCGCCCACCATCCCGCTCGTTTGACTTCGCTAGGTGCGACAGAACATCGAGCGCCAGGATGTCGGCACGAGTCTTCGCGTGACGCCGACGGTCGGTGCTCGAGGCGGAGTGGTCCTCGAGCTTGGCGTCAGTGCATCCTGCCCGTGATCGAGCGCCTGCATAGCGAGCTGGGCCAGCCGGTGACCTGCGAGGAGATCCTCGCGGCCCCGCGGCTGGCTCGGGGAGAACCTCGCGAGCAGGGCGTGGAACGCGCTGGGGGAGTGATCATCCGGCGCCGCAAGGCGCGCGAGGTGGTAGATCCGGAGTCAGGCCGCGCGAAGCAGGTCGACGGCTTCGAGCCCGTGGAGGGCGCCGACCAGCTCCTGCGAGGTCTGGTCCCCGCCATCTATGCCTAGATGGCGGGGCCGAGGGGCAATCTCGCTCCACGCCACGGCGCTCCATGCCGTGGAGCGCGGAGCCGTTTAGCTACGTATCTCATCGAGTCTGCTTAGGAATCTCTCTCCACGGCTTGAATTGGCTCCACGGGCACAGATATATGGGGTAGCCGTGGGGAGACCGGCGCCCATGCAGGCGCGCCCGGTCGGATCAGACAGATCCCCTCCGTCATGCCGCCAGCGGCTGCGAGTGCCCGGTCCCAATGGCGCGAGAGGCGGAACGCTCGGCTTCAGGGGCTCCGCCTCAAGACGTCGGAAGACGCGGAGAGCGAAGACGAGCGGGCGGCCGGACTCTGATGCTCTGATGCTCAAAGCGTCTGCGACGCCCGTGGCTGGGGCCTCGGACCTCGGAATGCAGCGTTACGGCGCGAAGAGCGTTCCCTTGGCCCGTCCGGGTGGAGTATTCGAAGGTGACCTGGAGAAGGAACGGCGATGACGACGTTGCGAGAACCGCTGCACACCGACGCCGTCGCAGGGCTCGACCCCGACGCGCCGGTGGTCATGCTCAACCTGAAAGTTCCGGGCGAAATCGCTCGACGGCGACGGCAGCGGATGGGATGCGTACCTCCGCTACAGCGCGCGTACCGTGCCGCTGCTCAAGGCGCGCCGCGGGACGATCCTCTGGGCGGGCGACGTCCGCGCCGTCGCGCTGGGGTCTGTCGTGGAAGGCGATTGGGATTACGCGGTGCTCGTCTGGTACCCGCGCCCTGCGGCGTTCCTCGACATGATGACCTCGCCCGAGTACGCCGCAGGGAACGTCGATCGCGAGAACGGGACCGAGCGCCACCTGATCCTTGCGACGCGCATGGACTACTCGAAGCTCGCGTCGCCGACGGGCTAGGTTCCTTCGCGCTGGCCGCTGCGTCGGCTCGGAGCATCGTGTCTTCGCCGCCCTCGCCCGGCTCCTTCCCTCACAAGCCAGAGCCGCCCGTGTTCCTCAGTGGCCTCGGCTTCGTGGAGGAACGACGCAACCTGCGGGCGCTTGCGATCCGCCTCAGATCTCCGGGACGTCGCGGTCGAGCACGGTGCGCCGTCCCTCGCGCTGGGCGCTGCGGATCGCCTCGTCGCACGCGCGCCGTACGATCTCCGAGAGCGGGCCCAGCGCGCGATCCGAGGTGTGGTAGCCCGATTTCGCGCGGACATAGTCCTTGAGGCGACTCGCGATGATCAGCACCTCGTCCGCCGTCGCGGAGGATTTCGCCGGTGCACCGGGACGCACGATCCGGCGCTGCTTCGACGGGACGGCTCCCGCGCCGCCCGCCGCAGCGCGCGAGGGCGCGGTCTGCTCCTCGGCCCATGCCTCCCGGTGTCGCGCCACCGGCAGGTGCGCATCCCAGCAGCTCACCGTGCAGAACGCGAGCCCGGTGCGCTTCTGGTTGCACGTCGAGACGCTGCAGGTCCAATAGGTCACCCCGAAGCCGATCGCGGACTTGCACGCGCTGCAACGCCGCCAGCCCGCGGAGATCGGTGCGCCGGACGCGCGCGATGCATCGGTCATGCGGGTCTCCCGAGACGCGCGAAAGCTACCACGGATTCGTGCCTTGAGGTCCGGACACGGCTTTGGAAAGATCCCTGCTGCGCCTGCGCCGGAGGAGACTCATGTTGGAGCGGCGGAGCTCGGACGGTCTCGACACCCTCGACATCATCAGCAACGACACCTACGCGCGCAATGGCTATCCGCACGACGCCTGGACCCGCCTGCGCCGCGAGGATCCGATCCACTGGAACGATCGAAACATCATCAACCCGTTCTGGGCGGTCACGAAGCACGCGGACATCGTCTGGATCTCGAAGCAGCCCGAGCGCTTTCTGAACGGCCCGCGCCTCGCGGCCTTTCCCGAATTCTTGCCGCCCGAGGGTGAGGCGCCGACCCGCCACCTGCTCAACATGGATCCGCCCGACCACGCGCTGTTCCGCAAGCTCGCCAGCCATCGCTTCACGCCGCGCGGCCTCGAGCGGATGCGCCGCGACATCGAACAGATCACCAAAGACCTGCTCGACGCGATGATGGGCGATGGCAGCATCCAGCAGGGCGACTTCGTGCAGCGGCTGTCCGGTCCGCTGCCGCTGCAGGTGCTGGCCGAGCTGCTCGGAGTTCCGCGAGCGATGTGGCCGACGATGTTCGACTGGACCAACCGCGTGATCGGCTCGGCGGACCCCGAGTATCAGCAGGAGGGTCAGGGCGCGTTCGAGACCGCACAGAAGGCGCGGCTCGCGCTGTTCGGCTATTTCGCGAACATCGCGCGCGAACGCCGCGCG
>CAZPNB010000407.1:0-4682 GCA_964587305.1 uncultured Spirochaetales bacterium
GTCGGCTGGGCATCCTCGAGCTGGGCGGCATCTCGGTCTTCGAGGGCGAGGCCGACCGGCTCTGGATCGATGGCGGGTTTCCCCGCGTGCACTGGAGCCGCCCCAGGGCGAAGCCGGTCGAGTGGTACCCGGCCTATCTCCGCACCTGTCTCGAGCGGGACGTGCCGCAGCTCGGATATCGCGTCTCGGCCGTGCGGATGCGGAATCTGCTCACGATCCTCGCGAACGGGCAGGGATCGACCTCCAACCTGAGCGAGCTGGGCGCTGCTCTCGGCCTCAACTACCACTCGGTGGCGCATCTGCTCGACATCTTCGAGGGGATCTTCCTCGTACGGCGGCTGCAGCCCTTCTTCGCCAACGTGCGCAAGCGCCTGGTGAAGAGCCCGAAGCTCTACGTACGCGACACAGGGCTGTTGCACAGCCTGCTCGGTATTCCTTTCACACGGCGCGCCCTGCTCGCGCATCCCAAGGCCGGCGCGAGCTTCGAGACCTTCGTCATCGAGCAGATCCTCCAGCACGCCCGGCTGGTAGATTCCAGCGCCGAGGGATTCTTCTACCGCACCCACGGCGGCGTCGAGGTCGATCTCGTGCTGCGGCTGCGAGGACGGCCCCTCCCGATCGAGATCAAGCTCGGCGTAACCCCGCCGGAGACTCGAAGCCTCGAACGCTGCATGCACGACCTCGCTGTGCGCCGGGGCTGGATCGTGAACCTCTCTCACGGGCCCGTCGAGATCGCGCGTGGGATCCGAATGGCGGGGCTACGCGAATTCCTGGAGGCGAACCGGCTGCGACCGCGGGGCTTCTAGCGCCCGCGGACTCTGCCGGGTCGAGGTGGGCCTCCTCGGACCTCAGGAGCCGGTTCCGCGGCGCGCCTCGCCGCGGGCGGGGCAAAGGCCTCGCTTCGACGCGCGCAGGAACGCGAGGTACTCGGCGACGATCGGTCGGTCGGCGCGCTCCTCGAGCTGCTCCTGCGCGCGGGCGAGCGAGAAGCCGCGGCGGTACAGCGTCTTGTACACCCACTTCACGTCGTCGATCTGCTCGCTCGGCATACCCGAGCGGCGCATGCCGATCAGATTGATGCTGCCTGCGATGTTGGCGCCGGTGAGCATGAAGAACGGCG
Organism: uncultured Spirochaetales bacterium; assembly: GCA_964587305.1. GTDB lineage: Bacteria > Myxococcota_A > UBA9160 > UBA9160 > SMWR01 > JAHEJV01. Next base: position 1,121 of record CAZPNB010000407.1, read on the forward strand.
GGAGGTCCTTGCTGAGACCAAAGGTGCCCGAGAGCAGCGCGCCGCGCCCTACCTGGCAGAACTGATGGACGGCCACGTTGCCGCCAGTGATCACGCCGTCTCCGATCCGCACCGAGCCGGCGAGCAGGGTTCCGTTGGCGATCACGCAGTCGCTGCCGATCTCGCAGTCGTGGCCCACGTGGGCGTTCACCATCCAGTAGTTGCGGCTTCCGACCCGCGTCGGGACGTCGTCCGAAGCGGCGCGCGAGATCGTCACCGATTCACGGATCTGGTTGTCGTCGCCGATCACGAGCCCCGCACCCGGCCGGTCGGGGTCCCAGGCCAGGTGCTGAGGCGCGAAGCCGAGCGTGGTGAACGGGTACACGCGGTTGCGGGCGCCGAGCTCGAGCGGCCCCTGGAGATACACGTGGCCGACCAATCGCGAGCCGGCTCCGATCCGGACGCGACCCCGGATCACACAGTGAGGGCCGATCGTCACGTCGTCTGCGAGCTCGACGTCGCGATCGAGGATCGCCGAGGGATGGATCTCAGGCATCGGGCGCGGATGGTATCGCGCTGATCCTGCCGTGTGCAGCAGGAGTGCAGAGCTAGTGCGACGTCGGAGGCGTCGCGAACAGCACCGGCAGCACCGATTTGACCGACACCTCGATCGTGCCCGGCCCCACCTCGAAGGTGCCGAGCCCCACCGCGGGCTCGTCCGCGGACGGGAAGTTCTCGCGGAATTCCTCGAGCATCCGGTGCACGATCGCGCTCGCCTGCGCCACATCGACGTCCGTCAGCAGCAGCACGACGCGCTCGCGGGTCATCCTGAACACCGAGTCATCCACGCGCAGAGCGCTCTCGATGTAGTCGACGATCTCCGGAAACGACGCGTCGCCCTCGAAGCCCGCGAGCCCGACGATCACCGAACGCAGGCCGTGGTCGCGGGCGAGCACCTCCGCCCGCTCCATGAGCTCGCGCAGTCGGCGGGGGTCGTGGGAGCTGGTGTGCTGCACTTGCGTGTCCATCACCCCGCTTCATCGACCTGTTCGACTCCGGGCTGTAGCGATGCGGGTTAGCCCCTGGTCCCGCGGTCGAACGCCACAACGGCGGCGCCGATCGCGAGCACCGTCAGCACGCACAAGAGACCGTAGGACAGCGGCAGTGGCAGCTCGTGGACCCCGAGCAGTGCATAGCGCAGCAGGTCTACACCATAGGTGAGCGGATTGACATGGGCGATCCAGCGGGTGGGCGCGGGCAGCGTCGACACCGGATAGAAGATCCCGGAGAAGAGGTAGAGCGGCACGGTGACCAGCGCGGCGATCATCCGGAACGAGTCCAGGCGCCGCAGCGGGACGGCGAGCGCCACGCCGAGGGCCACGAAGATCGCGGTGATCGAGATCACCGCGACCGCGCCGGCGAGCGGGTCGGCGATGCGGACCGGCGTGAACGCGGCGAGCAGGAGACCCAGGCCGGAGACGAGAACCAGCGAGACCAGCACGCGCGCGACGAGCTTCGCCAGCACCAGATGCGTGCGCGAGACCGGCGCGACCAGCAGCGCGCGCAGGAAGCCGCTCGCGCGGTCCTCGATCAGCGAGAATCCCCCGCCGACGGCGCCCGACCCGACCAGCATCGCCAAGAGGCCCGTCGCCAGGTGGCCCACGTAGCTCGCGCCGCTCGGCAGCCGGGTCACGTCGTTCAGCCCGTAGCCGACGAACGCGATGAACGCGAGCGGGAAGGCGATCTGCCCGACCCAGTAGGCGCGATCGCGCGCATAGCGGCGCAGCTCGCGTCCGGTCAGCGCAACGAGATCCGAGAGCGGCGCGCTCATGCGTGTCTTCGCTCGCCTGCGGCTCGCTGCGCGAGACTTGCGCTGGCGTCCTCGAACGCGTGGCCCGTGTGGTGCAGGAAGACGTGCTCGAGGCTCGGCCGGCGCAGGTCGACCTCGAGGATGCCGGCGTCGCGCGCGCACTCGAGCAATCCGGCCAGCCGGCGCGGACCGTCGGCGATCGTGACGCGCAGCACGCCGGCGCCGTCGGCGGCTACGCGCGAGACGCCCGGGTGCGCCGCGATCGCCGCGTGCGCCGCCTCGGGGCGCGCGAGCACGAGCGTGACGACGTCGCCGCCGAGCTCGGCCTTCAATCCGCCGGGGCTGCCCGAAGCCACGATCCGGCCGGCGTCCACGATCGCGATCGCGTCGCACAGCGCGTCGGCCTCCTCCATCGAATGGGTGGTCAGGAACAGCGTCGTCTCGCCGGCGTGGCGCAGCGCCCGCAGCTCGTCCCAGATCCGCGCGCGCGCCGCGACGTCGAGGCCGGTTGTCGGCTCGTCGAGGAACAGCACCCCGGGTCGGTTCAAGAGACCCCGCGCGAGCTCGACCCGGCGGCGCAATCCGCCGGAGAGCTTGCGCACCGGGCGATCGGCGTGCTCCGCGAGCCCCAGGCGCTCGATCCAATCGGCGGCACACGCGGCAGGTGCGTCCAGATGGAACAGGCGCGCGTGCAGCGTGAGCTGCTCGCGAGCGCTGAGTTCCGGGTCGAGCGCCGGCTCCTGGAACACCACGCCGATCTGCCGGCGCACCGCCGCGCGCTCGCGCACCACGTCGTGTCCGAGCAGCGTCGCCGTTCCGGCCGTCGGCATGAGCAGGGTCGTCAGCACGCCCACCGCCGTCGACTTCCCCGCGCCGTTCGGGCCGAGCAGGCCGAAGCAGGTGCCGCGCGGCACGTCGAGGTCGATGCCGGCGAGCGCCCTGCTCTGGCCGTAATGCTTCGCGAGGCCGCGCACTTCGATCGCGGTGTTGGTGGAGGCGGGGGGCATTCCCTAGCGTGGCTCGGGTAGGAGAGTCGGGCATGCTAGACGAGGCCGCAGCGCGCCGCGATGCGCGACTCGGTGTCGCGCGCAGCGAGCCGCAGGCGAGCGGAGTCCAAAAGCTGGCGATCGGCTTCGCACTGCTCGTCGCGCTGACCTGGGGCTTGATCGTGCTCGGCGCGCTGGTGCGGGCACACGGCGCGGGGCTCGCCTGCCCGGACTGGCCGCTCTGCTTCGGCGAGTGGGTGCCGGCGATGGACGTGCGGGTCGCGTTCGAGTGGTCTCACCGCGTGCTCGCCGGGAGCATCGCGCTCTGCTTCGCCGCGCTCGCTGCCGCCACCTGGCGGCGCGTGCCCGCCGGCGACCCGATCCGCCGCCTGCTCGTGCTGACCGGCTCGCTGCTCGCGCTGCAGGTCCTGCTCGGCGCGCTCACGGTGTGGCAGCTGCTCGCGGCGTGGACGGTGACGTCACACCTGTTGGTCGGAAATGCGATCGCCGCGACCACCGCGTGGACGGCGCTCGAGCTGCACGAGCGCTCGCGACTGCGCGACCCGCGAGCTCCGGCCCCGCGGTCCGCACGCCGCTGGCTCGCCGCGGTGCTCGCGCTGCTCTGCATTCAACTCGCGTTGGGTGGCCTCGTTTCCTCCCGTTATGCGGGCCTCGCGTGCCCCGAGTGGCCTACCTGCAACGGCGTGCTCTGGTTCCCGTCGCCGCGCGGAGCCATAGGACTGCACCTCCTGCACAGCGCGAACGGCTACCTCCCCTTCGCGGCGGC
>CAZPNB010000408.1:0-4228 GCA_964587305.1 uncultured Spirochaetales bacterium
GAAGGTCGGCGACGATCCAGTCGCCGCGCGCGATCTCGCGATCGAGCTGTCCCGCCGACCAGCCCGCATAGCCGGCGTAGACGCGAAGATCGGCGCCGGCACCGAGCTTTGCAGTGAGCTTGACCAGCATCTCCGCGTCGACCGTCATGAAGACGTCGCCCGCCACGTGTACCGAGCGCTCCGGAGCAGAGCCGGCGCGCAACAGAACCATCACCTGTGAAGGATCGACGGGACCTCCGACGTAGAGCGAGCCGGCGCCATCGGCCGCGCCCTGAACCACTTCGTGCAGACCGAGCTCGCTCGGACGATTGACGACCAGCCCGAGCGCACCACTCTCGCTGTAGCTCACCAGGAACACGACCGAGCGGTAGAATATCGAGCCGCGGATCTGCTCGTTGGCCACCAGGAAGCGACCGGTGGCCGGGAGCAGCGCGTCCGGCAGCGGCGGCGGACCGGGCGGTGAGGAGCGCGCGGCGCCGAGCAGGACGAGCGCCAGCACGAGCGCGGCGACGCGTCCGCCGCATCGGAAGAACCCTCGCGCTGTGCTGGGCCTGGGCACGCTGCCGAAGGTATCACGCCCGGGGTCGGACCCTCGCTACCTCGAGCTTCACGCGCGCGACGACGGGCAGATGATCCGACGCGCGGCGCGCCGCGCGCGAGTCGTGGGCCTCGATCTCGATCAGATGCAGCCCGCGCGCATAGATCCGATCGAGCGCGAGCACCGGACTGGCCGCCGGGAACGAGGCCGGCCACTCGCGGTTGTTGTGTTCGCTCTGGAGCGCCTCGTCCAGATCGCGCGTCGCCCGGCACTGCCGCCACGCGTTCATGTCGCCCATCAAGAGCGTCGGAGTTTCGGCGAGGCGTGGGTGATCGAGCAGCGACTTCACCTGACGGCGACGCGTGCGATCCGCGAGCGCCAGGTGGGTGGAGACGACGTCGAGCTCGGTCTCGTCGCTGTTGAGCTGGGCGGCGATCGCGACGCGCTTCTCGAGCGCGTTGTACGAGAGGTCGAGCATCGAGACGCCCGCGATCGGCCAGCGCGACAGGATCGCGTTGCCGATCTGCCCGCGCTTGTGCGCGCGCGTCGCCGCGAAGGTCACGTGCAGGCCGAGCGCCTCGGCGAGCGCTTCGAGCGGATCCTCGCCGCGGTCGGGGCGCAGCACCTCCTGCAGCGAGATCAGATCCGCGTTCAACTCCGAGATCACGAAGCCGGCGCGCGCCGGATCGGGGCGGCTGCGCCCGTTGATTCCGGTCCAGCGGTGGACGTTGTAGGTCGCGACCCGGATCTCGCCCGCGAGCGGAATCGACGAACACGGACGGCGCGGGGCGCGCAGCAGTGCGAGGTGCGGCGACTCGGTGCGCGGAACTGCCGCGAGCGCGCGTCGGGCCCGGCGCCCGAGACTCGCGGCGTCGTGCTGCGCCATCTCCATGGCGTCCTCCTTCGCTGCTCGGCTTCTTCGTCTTCCTGCAGCACGAAGGATAGCGAGCGCGCGGGGTGCTACGCCCGAGGGGATGTCGGAAGGTTCGCGCACGACTGGATCGACGCGTCGTCCTGCGCCGGGCAGAACTTGAGCGCAAGCCCTGATTCCAGCGGGCCGATACGCTTGAGAGTCATGGCCCGCTCGAAGCAACACCCGTTGCGGTCGCTGCTCGACTCGCCCGGTGTGCGCGAAGCTGCCCAGGCGCTGTTGGAGGCCGTGCGCGCGGCGGCCGGCGAGACGGAGCTCTCGCCCAAGGCCTACGAGCGCGCGCTGCACGAGCTCGGTCGCCTGCGCGGCCGCCCGCTCTCGCTCCCCGCGCTGGTCGCCCCGACCGGGCGCGGCGCGCGGGTGCGTCTGGCCGACGGCCGCACACTGCTCGACTTCGTGAGCGGCATCGGCACCTATCTGTTCGGGCACTCCGATCCCGATCTGCTCGAGACGGCGGTGGTCGCCGCGGCGGGGGACAGCGTCTATCAGGGTCATCTCGCGCCGGCCGCCGAGTACCCGCTGCTGCTCCGAGCGCTGCTGCGCCACACGGGTCCGCGCATCAAGCACGGCTGGCTCTCGATCTCGGGCGCGATCGCGAACGAGAACGCGCTCAAGCTAGTGCTCCAGAAGCACGCGCCCGCCGACACGATCGTCGCGTTCGAGCGGAACTTCGCCGGGCGCACGCTCGCGCTCGCCGAGATCACCGACAAGGCCGCCTATCGGGAAGGTCTGCCGCTCTCGGGCCGCGTGCTCTACGTCCCGTTCTACGACCCGGACGCCCCGCAGCGAACGCTCGCCGCGCTCGACGCCCATCTCGGGCGCTACCCCGGTCGCATCGCGGGCATGCTCTTCGAGCTGATTCAGGGCGAGGGCGGCTACCACACCGCACCGCCGGAGTTCTTCCGCGCGGTGATGGAGCGATGCCGAGCGGCGGGCATCGCGGTGTGGGTGGACGAAGTGCAGACCTTCGCGCGCACCGGCGAGCTGTTCGCCTTCCGCACGTTCGCCCTCGACGACCTCGTCGACGTCGTCACCTGCGGCAAGGCGCTCCAGGGCAGCGCGGTGCTGTTCACGGGCCGCTACAACCCGAAGCCGGGCCTCGTCGCGGGCACCTACGCGGGATCGACCGTCGGTCTCGCGGTCGGCGCGCGCATCATCGAGCGGCTCGAGTCCGAGGGCTACCTCGGGCCGGACGGCCGCATCGCGGTGCTCGGTGAGCGCTTCGCGCGCCGGCTCGACGGCTTGCGGGGCCGGATGCCGAACGCGGTGGGTGCGCACTCGGGGATCGGCGCGATGCACGCGTTCGTCCCGTTCGACGGCTCCACCGAGGCGGTGCAGTCGACGGTGCAGGCGGCGTTCGAAGAGGGCCTGTTCGTGTGGAGCGCGGGTGCTTCGCCCGCCAAGATCCGCATGCTGCTGCCGGTGAACACCAGCGACGAAGAGCTCGAGAGCGGCTTCACGATCCTCGAGAAGGCGCTGCGGCGGGTCGCGGAAGAGTTCGGTCTGCCATGCTGATCCTGCGGCCGATCGAAACGCGCGACGCGGATGCGCTGCTCGCGCTGGCGCGGCAGCTCGACTCGATGAACCTGCCGGCGGAGCCGGGGTTCCTCGCGGAGCGGATCGCGGCGTCGCAGCGCTCGTTCGGCGGGGCGCTCGCCGACTGGCGCGAGGGCATCTACGTGTTTGTGCTCGAGGACGGCGACGCGAACCGCTGCGTCGGCACCAGCACGATCCTCGCCAAGCACGGGCGACCCGGAAAGCCCTACTTCTGGCTCGAGGTCACCACCGAGGAGCGCCGCAGCGCCGAGCTGGGCGTGCGCTTCCAGCACAAGAAGCTCCAGCTGCGCTCCACCGAAGACGGTCCGACCGAGATCGGCGGCATCGTGCTCGACCCGGCCTACCGCCGGCACAAGACGCGCTGCGGCAAGGCGCTGTCGATCGTGCGCTTCGCGTTCATGTCGATGTTCCCCGACCGCTTCGAGCGCGAGGTGATCGCGGAGATGCTCTCGCCGTTCGTCGAGCCGGGGCGAAACCTGTTGTGGGACGCGTTCGGCGCGCGCTTCACCGGGCTCTCCTACCGCGAAGCCGACCGTCTCTCGTCGCGCTCGAAGCAGTTCATCGCGGATCTCTTCCCGCGCGATCCGGTGTACGCGACGCTGTTCCCGGAGCACGTGCAGGCGGTGATCGGCCAGCCGAACGAGATGGCAGTGGCGGCGCTGCGCATCCTCGAGAAGGTCGGCTTCCGGCGCCTGAACCAGGTCGATCCGTTCGACGGCGGGCCGTACGTCGGCGCGTCGCGCGACGCGATCGCGTCGGTGCACGAGCGCCGCCAGCTGGTGCTGCCCGGGCTCGTGCGCGAGCCGCCCGCGATCGACGATTCGACGCTCGTGCTGGTGGCGGCGCAGGGCCGGCACGGCTTCCGCGCGACGATGGTTCCGCTGGACGCCCAGGGCGCGCCCTACGTGTCGCAGCCGGCACGCGACGCGCTCGGCGTCGGCGCCGGTGATCGGGTGACGATCACTCCCCTCCCCTAGCGAACGTCCGAGATGCCTGAAACGCTCGAGAGTGTGTCTCCGTCGGACCCGTCGGACGTCGTCGGATGCTTCGCGGTCGCCGACGCCGCTGCCGTGCAGGCGGCGGTCGCGCGCGCGCGCGACGCGTTCCCGCGCTGGCGCGACGCCGGAATCGACGCGCGCGCTGCCGTGCTCGAGCGCTTCGCGCGTTTAGCAGGTGAGCGCGCCGACGAGCTCACGCGCCTG
>CAZPNB010000409.1:0-4893 GCA_964587305.1 uncultured Spirochaetales bacterium
CCCTTCGACGCCGCGTAGGCGGCCCCGTAGGCGAGGCCCGCCTTCGCTGCGACCGACGAGACGTTCACGATGTTGCCCTTCGCCGCGACCAGGTGGGGCAGCGCGGCGCGGCACACCAGGAAGGTTCCGTCGGCGTTGACCGACTGGATCTTGCGCCACAGCTCGAACGGCATCTCGTGGGTGTGCGCGAAGCGCAGGATGCCGGCGACGTGGCAGAGCGCGTCGAGCCGGCCGAAGCGCTCGACGCACGCGGCGACGGTGGCATTCACAGCCGCCTCGTCGGAGACATCGCACACGCGCGCCGCGCTCTCGGCGCCGAGCGCGGCCGCCTTCTTCGCGGCGTCCTCAACCGCTTCGGCCTGCACGTCGACGCAGAACACGCGTCCGCCCTCGCTCGCGATCCGCAGGGCCGTGGCCAAGCCGATGCCGGACGCCGCTCCGGTGATCAGCACGGATCGATCCTCGAAACGCCGCATGCCTGTCTCCTGATCTACATCGCGAACGCACAGGCCGCTTCGGCCGGTCAACAGACGCGCCGCTTCGGCCGGTCAACGGGAGAGAGCGCCCAGCGTACGGCAGCGGCTCCCTTGCCGCCCGCCGGGCTGCGGGCGACGCTCGCCGCTGTGCGCAATCCGTTCGCGGCACCCGGCTTTCCGCGCTATTGGCTCGCCTCGCTCGCCGCCGGCACGGGGCTCGGCACGCTGACCGTGACCGTGCCGCTCTACATCCGCGATCGGGTCGGGCTCGAGACTCGCGCGCTCGCGATCGCGGCGGCGCTGGTGGCCCAGACGCTGCCCGGCGCGATCCTGGCGCTGCTCGGCGGCGCGGTGGCGGATCGCGCCGAGCGTCGGGTCGTGCTCGTGCGCACCTACGGCATCGTCGCCGCGGTTTCGATGCTGTTCGCGGCGCTCGTGGCGCTCGATGTACGTCAGGTGTGGCCGATCCTTCCGCTCGCGATGATCGTCGGCTCGGCCGCTGCATTCACCAACCCCGCACGCCAGAGCCTCGTGCCGCAGCTGGTGAGCCGCGCGCAGCTCCAGAACGGCGTGATCTTCGGAAACATGGGCTACATGGCGGCGTTCCAGTTCCTGGGCCCGATGGCGGCGGGTTTCACCGTGGATCTCGCCGGCCTCGGCGTGGCGTTCGCGCTCGAGGTGGGGCTGCTCGCGCTCGCCGCGGCGCTGTTCTGGGGCGTGCGCACACCGCAGCCCGCGCCTAGCGGCGCGAGCATCCGCGGCGACCTCCGCGCCGGCGTGCGCTACGTGGCGGGCGAGCCAGCGCTGCGCGGCCTGTTGCTGCTCGGCACCGTGGTGGGGGTGTTCTTCATCGGGCCGTTCTCCGTGACCGTCCCGATCGTCGTGCCCGACGTGTTCGGCGCGAGCGACCGGTGGGTCGGGATCCTGTGGGGCTGCTTCGGGGCCGGTGTCTTCGCCGGGTCGATCGCGCTCACGCTGCGCCCGCTGCCGCGCCGGGGGCTCGCCGTGTGCCTCGCGAACGTGTCGGGCGGCATCGTGCTGTGCCTCTATTCCCAGAGTGCCCTGCTGTGGCTCTCGGTCGTGCTGCTCTTCGTGTGGGGACTCGGCGCCTCGGTCTTCATGAACTACGTGATCGCGCTGCTCCAGGAGCACACCGCCCCGCCGATGATGGGTCGCGTGATGAGCATGTACTCGCTGGTGTTCTTCGCGTCGATGCCGGTCGGCTATGCCCAGGCGGGGCTCGTCACCCGCGCCTTCGGCGCCGAGGTGGCGCTGCTCTCCAGCGGCGTCATCGCTGCGGTCATCGGCGTCGCGTCTGTGATGCTATGGAAGCCGGTACGGGAGCTCCGCTGAAACGGCTCAGCGCGGCGCGAGATCCCGCGACGCCTGTCGAGCGTCGATGCCGAGCGGCAGCAGCGCGAGCACCGGCGTGGTCACGCCGTTCGCGACGTAGCGCTGGATGTGCTCGCGGCACTTCTCGGGCGGCCCGTGCACGATCAGCTCGTCGACGACCTCGTCGGGGATCGCCGCGGCGGCGCCCTTGCGGTCGCCTTCCCGCCACTTCTGCCACATCGCGCCGAGCAGCCCCTCGCGACCGAGCCACTCGTGGAACGCCGCGTAGACCGGCACGTTCAGGTAAGCGTTCACGGCGAAGCGCGCCATCGCGCGCACCTTGTCCGTGTCGGGATTCGGACACACGAAAATGCGCGCGACGATCTCCACGTCTTTTCGAACTTCGCTCGGCTTCGCCTCGCTGCGTGCGGCCTGGGGCCGCTTGCTGCGGCCCGCTGGCGCCGCCGCCGCGTGCACGATCGGCGCGACGGTTTTCACGTCGTCGGCCGACAGCCAGTTGAGGATCGCGCCGTCGCCCTCGCGGCCGGCGAGCCGCAGCATGCCCTGGCGCAGCGCGGCGATCAGGATCCTCGGCTGCGGATCCACGGTCACGCCGAGGCGGAAGCCCTTCACCGAGAACGTCTCGTAGTCCTCGCTGATCTTCTCGCCGGTGAGCGCGCGGCGCAGAAAGCGCGCGGTGTCGCGCACGCGCGCATAGGGTTTCTCGAACGGGATCCCGTTCCAGTGCTCGACGATCACGTTCGAGGAAGACCCGATGCCGATGACGAATCGGCCCGGCGCCGCTTGCGCCAGCGACGCGGCGCTCATCGCGAGCAGCCCCGGCCCTCGCGTGTAGACCGGGAAGATCGCGCAGCCCAGGCGCGCCTCCGGCGCCCATTGCGACGCGAGCGCGAGCGGCGTGAATCCGTCCGTGCCGCCGGCCTCGGCGGTCCAGAGGTCGGTGTAGCCGAGGTCGGCCAGCTCGCAGATCCAGTCGCGCTGCTGGCCGAGCGGCACGCCGTCGAGCGGGATCGTCATTCCGTAGCGGGGCATCGGCTTCTCCCGGCGGTTGCGGTCGGACTATACTGCGCCCTCCGTCGCCGCACGCGACGAACACCCAGGAGATCACGATGAAGGCCGCCGTGCTCCGCGCGTACCACACCCCGCTATCGATCGAGGACGTCGAGCTCGCGAGCCCCGGGCCGCGCGAGGTGCTGGTGCGCACCCACGCCTGCGGCGTCTGTCACAGCGACCTGCACGTGCTCGAGGGGTCGCTGCCGGTGCCGCTCCCGACCGTGCTGGGCCACGAGCCAGCCGGCGTGGTGGAGACCGTCGGAAGAGACGTGACGTACCTGCGGCCCGGCGATCGGGTGATCGCGTGCCTGTCGGTGTTCTGCGGTACGTGCAACTACTGCCTGTCGGGGCGCACCAACCTCTGTGGCGGCCAGGCTACCGCGCGCAAGCCCGATGAGCCGCCGCGGATCTCGCAGAACGGCGCGCCGATCGGCCAGTTCGCGCACCTGTCGGGCTTCGCCGAGCGGATGCTCTTGCACGAGAACGCGCTGGTGAAGATCCGCGACGACATGCCGCTCGAGCAGGCGGCGCTGATCGGCTGCGGTGTCACGACCGGGATGGGCGCCGCGCTCAACACCGCCGACATCGCGCCGGGCAGCAGCGTCGCGGTGATCGGCTGCGGCGGTGTGGGCCTGTCCGCGCTGCAGGGCGCGCGGATCAGCGGAGCCGGGCGCCTCGTCGCGATCGACACCGTGCCGTGGAAGCTCGAGCTCGCGCGCAAGCTCGGCGCCAGCGACGTGGTGAACGCGGCGGACGGCGACGCCGTCGCGGCGGTGCGGGAAATGACGAGCGGCGGCGTCGAGACCGCGTTCGAGTGCATCGGCACCGTGACCACCTGCCAGCAAGCGGTCGCGATGCTGCGCCGCGGCGGTACCGCGGTGATGGTCGGCGTCGTGCCGATCGGCGTGTCGGTCGCGATCCCGATGCTCGACGTGGTGCTCTCGGGCAAGAAGATCGTCGGCTCGATGATGGGCGACAACCGCTTCCGGATCGACATGCCGCGCTACTGCGACTTCTATCTGGACGGGCGCCTGCGCCTGGACGAGATGATCTCTGCGCGGATCGCGCTCGAGGACGTCAACGACTCGTTTGCGAAGATGAAAGCCGGCGAGGTCGCGCGTTCGGTGGTCGTGTTCGATTAGGTCGGAACCGGGGCTACGCGCGCCAGGAACGTGCGCACCGCGTCGGTGAACGCGTCGTTTTGGTCTCCGGCCACCATGTGCCCGGCGCCGCCGACGTCGACGTACTGCGCGTTCGGCAGGTGGGCGAGGAACTCGCGCACGCCGTCCTCGCTGAGGATGTCGCTCTCGCGGCCGCGCACCAGCAACGTGGGTAGCGAGAGACCGCGCGCGGCCGCGAACAGCCGCTCGTGATTCACGATCTCGGCTGGACCGTCAGGACCCATGAATCGGGGATCCCAGTGCCAGTAGAAGCGACCGCCGTCGCCGACGCGCAGGTTCTTCATCAGCGACTCGAGATCGCGCGGGCGGCTGCGGTGGTTGGTGTAGGCGGCGATTGCGTCGGCCACCTCTTCGAGGCTCGCGTAGCCGTCTGGCCGTCCGACCATGAACCGGGTGATGCGCTCGGCGCCAACCGGTTCGATCCGCGGCGCGATGTCGACCAGCACCGCGGCCGAGGCGACCGGGGAGGGCGACTCTCCGACCGCGAGCAGCGTGGTGAGCCCGCCGAGCGAGGCCCCGACGAGCGCCGCCGAGCCGTCGAGCTGCGCGAGGACGGCGTGGAGGTCCGCCGCGAAGCGCTCGAGGCGATAGGGCGCGTCGCCCGGCGCCCAGTCGCTCTCGCCGTGTCCGCGCAGGTCGAGGCTGATCGCGTAGCGGCCGTCGCGCGCCAGCGCGGTGGCCGTGCCGCCCCACGCGTGGCGCGTCTGGCCGCCGCCATGCAGGAACAGCACCGCGGGCGCGCGCGGGTCGCCGCGCGCGTCGGCGCGCAGCGTGATCCCGTCGGCGCCGGCGAACGAGAGCGTGTTCGGGGTGAGTGCGTCGGTGCGGGG
>CAZPNB010000410.1:0-5389 GCA_964587305.1 uncultured Spirochaetales bacterium
GGTTCAAATCCTCGCCGGGGATCCACCGCGAGTTCCCTCCCCTTTAGAACGCTTCGCTCCTGGGTTCCCCGTGGGGCCCGAGCGGGTGGCTTTCATGAAGCTCGAGGTCGAACGGCTCACATCCGAGCCGAGACCCTTCGCGTACGAACAGGACAGCGGCTGGTGGTGCGCGCACATGCCGCGCCTGACAGGACTGCCCCGCGAAGTGGCCGAGCCCTTCGTCGTCGCCGGCGCTGCCTATCGAGGGGGTGGCGGCGAGGAGATCATCCTCGAGGGGAGCATCGCAGGAGCGCTCGATCTGGAATGCGTGCGCTGCCTCGCGCGCTATCGTCACCGGCTTCGCGAACCCTTCCGATTCGTGCTGGAGCCAGCGGGACCGCGCACGCCGGCGGACCCCATGACTGCGGAGGCGCTCGCCCGGGACGGGCTGTGCCTCGCGGACGAGATCGAGTTGGGTTGGTACCGGGGGTGCGAGTTACAGCTGGATTCGGTGTGTCTCGAGTTGATCTCGCTGGCGCTTCCCGCCCAGCCGCTGTGCCGTGAGGACTGCGCCGGGCTGTGCCCGTGCTGCGGGGCCGATCGGAACGAGGCACCGTGCGGCTGTCGCGAGGCGAACCCGAGTTCACCCTTTGCCGTGCTCGCCGCGCTGCGCGGCGGGTCGACGGAAGGAGATCAGTAATGGCGGTTCCGAAGGCCAAGACGACCAAGTCCAGGCGGGACATGCGCCGGTCCCATCACGCGCTCGTGCAGCCGCCGCGCAGCAACTGCCCGCAGTGCGGGGAGGCGAAGCGCCCGCACCGGGTGTGCCCGAACTGCGGCACCTATCGCGGCCGCGAAGTCGTACGGACCGACGAGGACTGATCCCACGTGCTCGCTCTGCTCTTTCCCGGACAGGGATCCCAGGCGGTGGGTATGGGTCGCGACGTCTACGAGACGAGCGACGCAGCTCACGCCGTCTTCGACGCGGCGGATGCCGCGCTCGGATTCCCGCTCGCGCGCCTGTGCTTCGACGGGCCGGAGGAGGAGCTGGTCCGCACCGAGGTGCAGCAGCCAGCGATCCTCACGACCAGCATCGCGCTGTTGCGCGCGCTCGAAGAGCGGCGAGAGCTGAAGCCGGCCTTCTACGCCGGTCACAGCCTCGGTGAGTATTCGGCGTTGGTCGCCGCTGGGGCGCTCGAGTTCGAGGACGCGGTTCGTCTGGTCCATGCGCGCGGGCGCTTCATGCAGGAAGCCGTGCCCGAGGGCCGCGGCGCGATGGCCGCGGTGCTCGGGCTCGACCCCGACGGCGTGACGAGAGCCTGCCAGTTCGCCGCCCAGCAGACCGGCCGCGTCGTGGCGCCCGCCAACTTCAACGGACCCACGCAGACGGTGATCTCGGGCGATTCCGTTGCGGTCGAGGCCGCCTGCACGCGCGCTCTCCAGCAGGGCGCGCGGCGCGCCGTCCCGCTCGAGGTGTCCGCACCGTTCCACTGCGCGCTGATGAAGCCCGCGGCCGAGAAGCTGGCGCTGGAGCTGGCCCGTGTTCGTTTCCGGACGCCCGATGCTCCGGTCGTCACCAACGTCCTGGCGCGCCCGTGCCGCGACGCGGAGCACTTTCCCGCGCTGCTGGAGCAGCAGGTCACGGCCCCGGTCCGCTTCGCCGAGATGATCGGCTTCCTTCGCTGTGCCGGGGTCGATCGGGTGCTCGAGATCGGGCCGGGGCGGGTGCTCTCGGGCCTGGTCGCCCGCGTGTCCCGCGAGCTGGTACGTGCCAGCCTCGGGATCGCGGGGGAGCTCACTACCGCGGCGGATTTCGCCGCTGGAGAGTGCTAGGCGTACGCAATGCGTCGCCGGGGAGGGGGATGGAATGGCGCTGGATACGAGGGTCTCCGAACTGATCGTCGAGCAGCTCGGTGTCAGCCTGGAAGAGATCAGGCCTGAAGCCTCGTTCATCGACGACCTGGGTGCCGACTCTCTCGACATCGTCGAGCTCGTGATGGCGATGGAGGAGGAGTTCGACATCGAGATTCCCGATGAGGACGCCGAGCGGATCCAGACGATCGGCGACGCGACCGCCTATCTCAAGGAGAAACTCGGCGCGTGAGGTCCCCCTTCGCGCGCCGGCGCGTGGTCGTCACGGGCATCGGGTGCGTCACGCCTCTGGGCGTCGGCCTCGATGACACGTGGAGCGCCGCGATCGCCGGCCGCGGTGGAATCCGCCGGATCACCCGCTTCGATGCCACCGATTTTCCGGCGCAGCTCGCCGGCGAAGTGCCGGGCGACCTCGACCTCTCGGACCTGCCGGCGAAGGAGGCGCGGCGCCTCGATCGCACGATCGCGCTCGCTCTCGTGGCCGCCCGCGAGGCGCTCGAGAGTTCGAAGCTCTCGATCGGCGATGCGAACCGCGAGCGCGTGGGCGTCGCGGTCGGCTCGGGCATCGGCGGCCTCGAGACGATCGAGCGCGGGGTCGCGATCCTGGAGAAATCGGGTCCGCGGCGCGTGCCGCCGTTCGTGATCCCGATGACGATCTGCAACATGTCGAGCGGCTACATCGCGATCCGCCACGGGCTCCACGGGCCGAACCTCTGCCACGTGAGCGCGTGCGCGACCGGTGCACATTCGATCGGCGAAGCGGCGCGCGCGACCGAGCGCGGCGACGCGGACGCGATCCTGGCCGGGGGCACCGAGGCGCCGATCACGCGGATCGCACTGGCCAGCTTCGCGTCGATGCGCGCGCTCTCCACGCGCAACGACGAGCCCACGCGGGCCAGCCGGCCGTTCGACCGCGGGCGCGACGGCTTCGTGATCGCCGAGGGAGCGGCCGTGCTGGTGCTCGAGGCCGAGGAGCACGCGCGGGCGCGCGGGGCGCCGATCCGCGCGCGACTGCTGGGCTACGCGTGCACCGCCGACGCGGCCCACATCGCGCAGCCGACCGAGAACGCAGAGGGGGCACAGCGCTGCATGCGGCTGGCGCTCGAAGACGCCGACCTCGCTCCGTCCGACGTCGACTATCTCAACGCCCACGCCACCAGCACGCCGGCGGGAGATCCCTCCGAGGCGCGGGCGATCCGAGCGGTGTTCGGCGCGCACGCGGATCGGCTCGCCGTGTCCGCCACCAAGTCGATGACCGGTCACATGCTCGGTGCCGCCGGCGCGGTCGAGGCGGTGCTGTGCATCCGGGCCCTGGAGACGGGGCTGCTTCCGCCGACGATCAACCTGGAAGATGTCGACCCGGAATGCCGGCTCGATCACGTGGTCGGCGAGGCGCGCGCGGCGGACGTTCGCGTGGCGCTCTCCAACTCGTTCGGCTTCGGCGGGACCAACGCCGCTCTCCTTCTCGGGCGCGAATAGCGATGACAGGCAGGGAGGCAACCGCGATGGGTGATGCGATCGTCATCGCGAGCGACCACCGCGGCACCAAGCTCAAGGGCGCGCTCCGCGAGCGTCTCGAGGCGGCCGGATACTCGGTGATCGACGTCGGCACGCACGGTGACGGCCCGGTCGACGACCCTGACTACGCCGCCCCCGCCGCGCGCGCGGTGTCGCGCGGGGATGTGCCGCGGGGAATCGTGATCTGCGGCAGCGGGCTCGGGGTCACTTACACGGCGAACCGCTTCCCGGGGGTCCGCGCCGCGTGGGTGCAGGATGTCGACGCGGCGCGCATGTCGCGCGAGCACAACGACGCCAACGTGCTCGCGCTGCCAGCCGATCGCCTCGACGCCGATCACGCCTGGTCGTTGGTCAACACCTGGCTCAATACCGCCTTCGAAGGCGGCCGGCACGTGCGGCGTGTCGAGAAGATCGACGAGCTGTCGGCGGGCGCGGGCTCGTACCGCGCGCTCGAACAGGCCGACCCGGAGATCGCCGACTGCGTCCGCCGCGAGGCGCGCCGGCAAGCCACGAGCCTCGAGCTGATCGCGTCGGAGAACTTCGTCTCCGAGGCGGTGCTCGAGGCAGCGGGCTCGGTGTGCACGAACAAGTACGCCGAGGGCTACCCGGGCCGGCGCTACTACGGTGGCTGCGAGGTCGTTGACGAGATCGAAGAGCTCGCCATCTCGCGCGCCAGGGCGCTATTCGGCGCGCAGCACGCGAACGTGCAGCCCCACGCCGGCTCCCAGGCGAACGAGGCGGTGTATCGCGCTGTGTGCGAAGTGGGCGACACGGTGCTCGCGATGAACCTCGATCACGGCGGCCACCTCACGCACGGCAGCCCCGTCAACTTCTCCGGCAAGTTGTACCGGATCGTCCCCTACGGCGTGCGCCGCGACACCGAGCAGATCGACTACGACGAGCTGCGGCGGCTCGCGCTGGAGCACCGCCCGCGGATGATCCAGTGCGGGACCACCGCCTACTCGCGCGTGGTCGACTTCACGGCCTTCCGCGCGATCGCCAACGAGGTGGGCGCCGTGCTGTTCGCGGACATCGCCCACATTGCCGGCCTGGTGGCGACCGGGCTCCACCCGAGCCCGGTCGGCGTGGCCCAGATCGTCACCACCACCACACACAAGACGCTGCGCGGACCGCGCGGAGGCATGATCCTGTGCGATGCGGACTGGGCCAAGAAGATCGACAGCGCGGTGTTTCCGGGCGGGCAGGGCGGACCACTGATGCACGTCATCGCCGCGAAGGCGGTCGCGTTCCGGGAGGCGGCGCGGCCGGCCTTCCGCGACTACTGCGCGGCAGTGATCGCCAACGCGAGGGCGCTCGCCGCCGGCGTGATGCGGGCGGGCTATCGCGTGGTGTCGGGCGGCACCGACACGCACCTCTTCCTGCTGTCGCTGGTCGACCGGGACACGACGGGCAAGGCGGCCGAGGCGGCGCTCGGTCGCGCCGGGATCACCGCGAACAAGAACATGGTGCCCTTCGACCCACGCAAGCCCGCCGTGACGTCGGGGGTTCGGATCGGGACGCCGGCGGTCACCACGCGCGGCATGCGTGAGCCGGAGATGGAGGCGGTGGCCGCATGGATCGTCCGGGCGCTCGAGCGACCGGGCGACCTGGAGACGCTCGAAGGGATCCGGGCCGACGTGGAGGCGTTGTGCCGTCGCTTCCCTCTCTACGCCGGCCACTGGAGCGACTGAACGGGCCGGCCACCGCAGTGCGATGTCCCTATTGCGCCGACTCGACCAACCGGGTGATCGACTCGCGGCTCGGTCGCGACGGCTCGGAGATCCGGCGCCGCCGTGAGTGCGTCGAGTGCGGACGTCGCTTCACGACGCGCGAGCGCGTGGAAGAGGTGTTTCCGAAGATCGTCAAGCGCGACGAGCGCCGCGAAGATTTCTGGCGCGACAAGATCCTGGTGGCGGTGCGCAAGGCGTGTGAGAAGCGGCCGGTGAGCGCCGACGCGCTCGATCGGCTGGTCGACCGAGTCGAGCGCAGCGCACAGGAGCTCGGCGCGAAAGAAGTGAGC
>CAZPNB010000411.1:0-3055 GCA_964587305.1 uncultured Spirochaetales bacterium
CTCGATGAACAGCAGCGACGCCACCAGAACCGGCGGAACGTCCTCGAACCGCGCGTACGCGCGCGACGGGTGAGACGCTTCGAACAGCGGGACTCCCGCCCGGCCGGAGATGCGAAGGCCGGCTTGCGGCTTCTCGCGGTAGGGCGGGAACAGCCCGAGGCGGGCGATGCGCTCGAGTGCAACGGTCGGCTGCGCTTGCTCGACGACGTCGAAGCCCTGCGCGCGAAGCCGCGCGACGCTGTTGCGCAGGCCCGTGTAGCCCATCCGGCGGTCGTAGGGCCCCGTCGGCGCGGGTAGATCCGAGCGCGCCGGGCCCGGCACCACCTCGTAGGCCGCGCCCCGGGCGACGCTGTGGAACAGGAAGGCTTCGAAACCGAAGGTGCGCATCTCCCAGGCGCCGAAGACCCCGAATCCGAGCGCGATCAGCAGGGCAATCCTGAGACGGGTGGGCGTCCGCGACGCGACCTCGATGCGGACGTCCGGCAGCGCCGCGGGGTGCTCCCCAGCGAGGGGAGCCGGCGTCTCGACGAAGGGAAGCGGCTCGGCCTGCGACACGTGCAGAGCTCCAGGGTGCCGCCGGGGACGGCGATGCACCACGGAACGTACGTACCATGGATTCCATCGAAGGTGTCGCCGATACGCAGCATTCGGTTACGGGTGCGATCGGCTAGACGAATCTCGGCAGAAGCGCGAGTATAGAACGCGTTTCACTCCGCGCTGTACGAGGTCGAACCCCCATGTACATCGGCTACACCGAAGAGCAGGAGGCCCTGCGCAAGGAGCTCCGGGCCTATTACGAGAAGCTGCTCACCCCCGATGTCCGGGCGCAGCTCGCCAGCGAGCACGGGGTCGGCCCGACCCATCGCCAGGTGGTGCGCCAGATGGGCGCCGACGGCTGGCTCGGCATCGGTTGGCCGTTGGAGTACGGCGGCCAGGGCCGCTCTGAGATCGAGCAGTTCATCTTCTTCGACGAGTCGATGCGCAGCGTGGCGCCGGTTCCGATGCTCACCACCCATACGGTCGGTCCGACGATCGCCCGCCACGGCAGCGAGGAGCAGAAGGCGTTCTTCCTGCCCAAGATTCTGGCCGGCGAGATCCACTTCTGCGTCGGCTACAGCGAGCCGGGCGCCGGCACCGATCTGGCTGCGCTCACCACGCGCGCCGACCGCGACGGCGACGAGTACGTGATCAACGGCCAGAAGCTCTGGACCAGCCTCGCCAGCGACGCCGACTACTGCTGGCTGGCGGTGCGCACTGACCCGACCGCGTCCAAGCACGGCGGCCTCTCGATCATCATCGTCGACATGAAGAACACGCCGGGCATCCGCGTCGACCCGCTGCACCTGCTGAGCGACCACGACATCAACGCAGTTTTCTTCGACGACGTGCGCGTGCCCGCGGTGAACATCGTCGCGGGGGAGAACAAGGGCTGGAAACTGATCACCGGCCAGCTCAACCACGAGCGCGTGACGATCTGCTCGTCGGGCATCCTCGAGCGCGCGTTCGACGAGACGCGCGCCTGGGCCCGAGGCGCCCTGCTGCCCGACGGCCGCGCCGTGATCGAGCAGGAGTGGGTGCAGATCAACCTCGCGCGCGTCTACGCCGGGCTGGAGTTCCTGCGTCTGATCAACTGGAAGGTGGCCTGGACCGCGACGAAGGGCAGTGTCTCGCCGGCCGACGCGTCGGCGACCAAGGTATTCGGAACCGAGTGGTATCTCGAGAGCTTCCGCCTGCTGATGGAGATCATCGGCCAGCGCGGCTACCTGAAGCGCGGCTCGCCGGAGGCGGTGTTCGACGGCACGCTCGAGGCGCTCTACCGCGGTCTGTTGATCCTCACCTTCGGCGGCGGCACGAACGAGATCCAGCGCGATTTGATCGGGCTGTTCGGCCTGGGCCTCCCGCGCGTTCCGCGCATGTGAACCCCTTCCCCCAAGGACCCATGGACTTCTCCCTCTCCGAAGATCAGCAGGCGATCGGCGACCTGACGGCACGGATCCTCGCCGACAAGGCGACGAACGAGCGGCAGCGGGCGGTCGAGACGAGCGGTGGCCCCCGCTTCGACCGCGAGCTGTGGACCGCCGTCGCCGAGGCGGGCCTGCTCGGCATCGCTACGCCCGAGGCGTACGGCGGCGCCGGACTCGGCTTCCTCGAGGTGGCGGCGATCCTCGAACAGATCGGCCGCCGCACGGCACCGATTCCGCTCTTCGAAACGGTCGTGCTCGCGGCGCTGCCGATCGCCGAGTTCGGAACTGCCGCGCAGCGCAGTGCCTGGCTGCCGAAGCTCGCCAGCGGCGAGGCGGTCGGCACTGCCGCGCTGATCGAGGATGCCCCGAGCACGGCGACGCGCGACGGTGACGGCTTCCGCCTGTCGGGCGTGAAGCTGTGCGTGCCGGCGGCAGCGCTCGCCGACCTGATTCTGGTTCCGGCTGACGTGGACGGCGCGGCGACGGTTTTCCTGGTGGACCCGAAGACGCCCGGCGTGCAGCAGGGCGCGCTCGCGACCACCAGCGGGATGCCCGAGTCGCTGCTGACGCTCTCCGGTGTCCGCGTCGACCAAAACTCCGTGCTAGGCAGCGTCGGAAGCGGCGCGAAGCTGCTCGCGTGGCTCGAGCTGCGCGCGACGGCAGCGCTGTGCATGGTGTCTCTCGGCGCGTGCGAAGCCGCCCTCGACCTGACGTCCGAGTACATCAAGACGCGCAAGCAGTTCGACCAGCCGATCGCGATGTTTCAGGCGGTCGGTCACCGGGCTGCCGACGCGTTCATCGACACCGAGGGGATCCGCTTGACCTCCTGGCAGGCGGCGTGGCGCATCTCCGCCGGGCTCGACGCAGCGAAGCAGGTGGCCGTCGCCAAGTTCTGGTGCGCGGAGGGCGCCAAGCGCGTCGTGCACGCGGCCACCCATCTGCACGGCGGCATCGGCGTCGACAGGGAGTACCCGCTTCACCGCTACTTCCTCTACGCGCGCCACCTCGAGCTCGCGCTCGGCGGCGGCACGCCGCAGCTCTTGAAGCTGGGGAAGCTGCTGGCGGCAGAGGCGAGCTAGTCCGTCCGACTT
>CAZPNB010000412.1:0-2973 GCA_964587305.1 uncultured Spirochaetales bacterium
GATTGGCCAGCAGCAGCTTGACAGCCTTCTTCACCTGCTCCTTGTTCGCGCCGCCGCCCACGTCGAGGAAGTTCGCGGGCGTGCCGCCCGCGTCCTGACAGAATCGACGCAGCACGTCCGGCTCCTGGCACACGAGCACCAGGCTCGGGCCGAGACGCATGAGCCCAGCGCGCAGGGCCCAGTCCTTGATGGAGAAGGCCACGTTCTGTGGCACGGGTGTGCGCGCATGGGCCTCGATCACGCGCAGGAGCTCCGTCAGTCCCAGCCCCCCGCGCAAGGCGCGCACGACGCCGTCCTGGGTGATGCGGAAATGCAGGAGTGAGTCCTGCTTCTCGCGCACGCAGAACCGATCGAGGGCATGGATCAACTCACCTTCGTCGCCGCATGGGAAGAGCACGACTTCGAAGTCGGGCGTCACGACCAGGCTGGCCGTGCCGCCGGTCGCGCCGACGTCGACACCCAGGAGGCGTGCCCCGCTCGAGTTCAGGCGCATGGCCACCGGGCGGCCGGCCTGGTCGTAGCCGAGATCGATCAGGCCCAAGAGGTACAGCCGCTCGCGCGCCCAGCGGATCAGGTTCCAGGCCAGGCGCTGCGGATCCTCGAGCGACGGCAGCCGCCCGGCCAGGGTGCGCTCGGCGAACAGCTCCTCCGCCCTGCCGTCCTCCAGGTTCAGGAGGTAGGTGTTGCGCGTCACGAAGGGCAGATACATGAGGTCGTACCAGGTGAGCGGCTCGACGCGTTTCAGCAGTCGCAGGAAGAGCTGGCGCATGCCCACCTGGTGCAACGATTCACCGGTCAGGGGGTGCTCGGCCAGGGTGTAGTCGAGGAGTGCGCGCTGCTTCTCGGCCAGTGGCAGGGACTCCCACTCGCGCCCACGCGCCGTCACGGCGAAGGTCCGGTTGCCGGTGCGATCGATCAGGCCTGCCTGGCGTGTGAAGCGGAAGATGAAGCGCAACACCTTGTCACGAGCCAGCTCGCGTCCCGGATTCGGGATCAGGTGCTGAAGGATGCGCTTCTCGGTGGTCTTGAAGATCTCACCGCGCACCGTGAAGCGCACCCCGTTCTCGCTGAGATAGGTGAGGAAGCGCGAGATGTTCGAGGCCAGGTCGATCCCGGCCGAGAGCTCTTCGTGCGGACGGTCGGGATCGCCGGGCACGGCCACGCGTCGCAGCCACGCCAGCGCGACCTCGTTGAACACCACCAGCGTCTCGTCCTGCAGCGCGATCCCGTGCCGCGCGAGGTCGAGCTCCCGCACCGTGCCGACCAGGGACTGCTCGAGGATCAGACGCCAACGGCGAGCGTTCCAGTGCAGCACCTTGCTCTCGGTGCGCTCGAACAGGCCCCTGGGGAGGATGCCGCCGAACTCCAGGATGGCCTTCTCCACCAGAGCCTGAAGCCCCTCGGGCAAGCGCTCGATGCGGGCCGCGCAGGCCGTTTCCTGGGCGTACATCTTGTAGAGCTCGCGCAGCCGGCGTGGCGCCAGGTGACCGCCGCGCTCGCCGGAGGCATAGAGCTGATCCAGGTGTCCGTGCAGCGAGAGGATCGCGAACAGACCCCCTTGCCCTTCGCGCCGGCGACGCAGCAAGCCATCGCCGAGCTCCAGTGGCAAGCCGAGCACGCGCCCGCCGAAGCTCTCGAAGCGACGATCGTCGCACTCCACCACCAGACCTCGGCGCGCGAGGGCCGCCACGCAGGCCTCGAGCTCGTAGGGCGAGAGCGCGGCGAGGCCCGGCGAACCGGAAAGCTCGGCCCAGCTCTTCTGGTAGCGCGGCGAAGTCACCAGGCTGTCGACCACACTCGTCAGGCGCCGCCCCAGCGCACCCACGCGCTCCTCGAGTCGCGCCGGATCGGCCATCCAGCGCCGGATGCGCGCGCGTAGTTCCTCGTCGTCCCCGCTGGGCGCCTCACACAGCTTGCCGCCCCAGAAGCGATGCAGCTCGATCAGGTCGGAGCGGCGCCGGCTGAGGAGCCATGTGGAGAGCCCGAAGGCATGCGTCGCCCCCACCTTCGCGTGGCCATTCCCAGCGCCCGTCCCGGGCTGCGCGCGGACGTGCTCGAGGTCGTGGCTGTCCTTCATGCTCCGAGCGAGGCCTCCAGCTGCGAGGAATCGATGATCTCGTAGGAGTAGCCCTGCTCGGTCAGGAACAGCTGGCGCTTCTGCGCGAACTCCTGGTCGCGCGAGCCCAGCGTCACCAGGGCGTAGAAGGACGCCGCCGAGCCGTCGGACTTCGGGCGCAGGATGCGGCCCAGGCGCTGGGCCTCCTCCTGGCGCGAGCCGAACGTGCCCGAGATCTGGATGGCGACGTTGGCGTCGGGCAGGTCGATGGCGAAGTTGCCCACCTTCGAGACCACCAGGATGCGCTCCTCGCCGCGGCGAAAGCGCTCGTAGAGCCGCTCGCGTTCGGTGGTCGGTGTCTTGCCGGTGATGAGCGGTGCGCCCACGTGCCGGGCCAGCTCCACGAGCTGGTCGATGTATTGCCCGATGACCAGCACGCGTCCGTCCCGATGGCGACCGATGAGCTGCTGCACCACCCTGATCTTGGCCGGGTTCTCGGAGGCCACGCGGAATTTGTTGCGCGCGCTGGCGCTGGCGTAGGCGGGTTTCTGGGCCGCGTCGAGGGGCACGCGCACCTCGGTGCAGCGCGCGCTGGCGATGAAGCCCTTGTCCTCGAGCACCTTCCAGGGCACGTCGTAGCGCTTGGGTCCGATCAGGCAGAACACCTCGTCCTCCTTGCCGTCCTCGCGCACCAGGGTGGCCGTCAGCCCCAGGCGCCGGCGTGCCTGCAGGGCCGCGGTGACGCGGAAGATCGGCGCCGGCAGGAGGTGCACCTCGTCGTAGATGACCAGGCCCCAGTTCTCGCGCGAGAACAGGGCGAAGTGCTCGAAGGCGTCGGTCTTCGAACGGCGCCAGGTGAGCATCTGGTAGGTGCTCACCGTCACCGGCCGGACGCTCTTCTCCTCGCCCGTGTACTC
>CAZPNB010000413.1:0-9045 GCA_964587305.1 uncultured Spirochaetales bacterium
TGCGGGAGCGCCCCGGGCGGCCCCGTGTGCTCGGCGCTGTGGCGACCGTGCTGGGGGTCGCGCTGATCGCCTGGTTCAGCTGAGCTCCTGCTCGACGATCCCGCGCAGCCAGGGTCCGATGTCGGGATGGTCGAGCAGACCCGCTCGGACCAGGCGCTCTGCGCCGACGGCGCGCACCTCCTTCGCGGTGCCCGCCTCCCGCACGCGCCGCGCATCGGCCTCGGCATCGCCCTGATCGAGCGCGCGCACGATCTCTTTCACGATCGGCACGGCGCTCGGCGTCACCGAGAGCTCGCCGATCCCGAGCCCGACCAGGATCGGGACCGCCAGCGGGTTGCTGGCCATCTCGCCACAGACGGAGATCGGGATGCCGGCGCGCTTCGCGCCGCGGACGCTGCGGTCGATCAGCTCGAGCACGGCCGGGTGCAGCGGATCGAACAGATGCGCGATGTGCTCGTTACCGCGGTCGACCGCGAGCGTGTACTGGGTGAGGTCGTTGGTCCCGATGCTGAAGAAGTCGCACTCGCGCGCGAGCGCGGCCGCGATCAGCGCGGCCGAGGGCACTTCGATCATGATGCCGACCGGGAGCCCCGGGTCGAAGGGCTTGCCCGCCCTGCGCATCGCCTCCTTCGTCTCCTCGAGGATCGCGCGTGCGCGCCGCAGCTCGTCGAGCGACGAGATCATCGGCAACAAAAGCCGCACGTTGCCGATCGCGCTCGCGCGCAGGATCGCGCGCAGCTGGGCACGGAACGCCTCCAGGTGCGTGAACGAGAGCCGGATCGAGCGGCAGCCGAGCTGCGGGTTCTCCTCGTGGGGCAGCGTGAGGTTCGCCACGTCTTTGTCGCCGCCGAGATCGAGCGTGCGGATCGTTACCGGCCGCGGTGCGAGCAGCGTGGCGACGCGCTCGTAGAGCTGCTCCTGCTCTTCCTCTTCGGGGTAGCCTCGATGTGCGACAGCCAGCATCTCGGTGCGGAAGAGCCCGACGCCCTCGGCGCCGTGCTGCTCGACCAGGCGGAGGTCGCTCACCAGACCGCAGTTGGCGGTCAGCGCGATGCGCCGCCCGTCGCGCGTCTCGGCGGGCAGCGCGCGCAGCGCATCGAGGTGCTCGGCGGCGATCTCGAAGCGCTCGCGGGCGCGCTTGTACTCGGCCACCAGCCGCTCGTCGGGCGATAGAAAGATCGTGCCCTCGCCGCCGTCGACGATCGCGAGCTCGCCGGGCCGCAGCACCGCGATCAAGCCCGGCACACCGGTCACCGCGGGGATCTCGAGGGTGCGCGCGAAGATCGCTCCGTGGGAGGTCGAACCGCCGTGCTCCGACACGATCGCCGCCACGCGTTCGAGGTCGAGCCGGGCGAAGTGGCCCGGCAGGATGTTGTCGCTCACGACGATCGAGCCGTCCTCCATCGTGGGGCGCTCGTGGCGGTCGCCGAGCAGTTGCTCCATCACGCGCCGGCCGATGTCCTCGACGTCCACCATGCGGTCGCGGAAGTAGGTGTCCTCGATCCGTCCGAATGTCTTGCGATAGGCGTTCAGCACCTGCTGGAGTGCGGCGCGGGCGTTGCCGCTCTCGTGGACGGCCTTGCGCAGCTTCGCGACGAAGCCCTTGTCTTCGAGGATCTGGATGTGGGTGTGGAACACGGCCGAGAAGTCGGGGCCATACTTGTCGCCCAGCTCTTCGCGGTCGACGTCGAGGTCGCGGCGCACGAGCTGGATCGCCTGGAGCAGATCGACCTCCTCGGCCTCCGCACTCGACCGCGGCTCGTACTGGAGCTCGGCCAGATCGAGCGGGTTCTCCATCCGGTAGATCCGCCCGATCGCGATCCCGCGCGACGTCCCCGTCCCGCGGAACTCGACGTTGCGCTCGGCGCGGGGCGGAGGGGGTGCTGCGACCCGGATGCCGTGCGACGCGAGCTCCGCGGAGCTGCGCTGCATCACCTCGTCCGATTCGTCCACCAGCGACAGCAGCCGGGCATTCATCACGACCGGGCAGATCAGCTGCGCACAGGTCTGGAACAGGTCGACGTCGTGTGGCTCGAAGGTCCGGGGCTCCACCGTCTGGATCACCAGCACCCCGATCGTCACGTTCCGCATCAACAGCGGTACCGCCACCAGCGACGCGAAGCGCTCCTCGCCGGTTTCCGGGAAATATTTGTAGTGAGGGTGATTCTGCGCGTCGTCGCTGACCACTGGCGCGCGCAGCTGCGCGGCCAGGCCGACGAGTCCCTCGCCGATCGGGAGCTGAACGCGCCCGATCGATTCTTTGTTCAGCCCGATCGTGGCCGACAGCGTCAGGCGGGTGAGGTCGGCCTCGACCAGGTAGATCGAGCAGACGTCGGCGTCGAGCCGCTTGCCGACCAGATCGACCACGTTGCCGAGCGTCTCGTGCAGATCGTGCGATCGCGCGACGATCTCGGCGACATCCGCCAGCAGTGTGACCCGATCCGGAATGGACGCGGTCCCCCTCGCGACGCCGGCTCGCGCAGCGGGGTCGACCTGCGCGGACCGATGCCTGGGGATGGTACCCCACGGCCCGCGCTGGGGCGCTCAGAAGCTCGACGGCGAGTACGGTGTCGGATCGCCGGAAAGACTGTCGGAGAACATGCGACTCGACGGAAACACGTGATCCTTGTCTTCGAAGCGCAACCCGAGCGCCAGCAGGATCTTCCGCTTGGTGTCCATTCGGCAGTTCATGCCCTTCTCGACGCTGTGGATCGTGCGCAGCGCAACCTTGGCCTTGCGTGCCAGCTGCGCCTGCGTCATCAGGCGGTTCTCGCGCAGCTCGCGGACCCGATTCTTCCGGATCGCCTTCGATCGATTACTCTCCATGCGCGCACACTCCGCTTCGGTCGGCCGGACACAGGGGCCGACAGGGTTCAACTCCACTTGGCTGCGTTTCGTCCGCAGCCAGGTTTTCTTTAGGAAAAATGCGGTCTTGGCCATGCTCTGGGGGGAGGGCCCCGCGATCCAATCCGCAGGCAGCGACGCAGGATCCCGCCCCGCGACGCACATTCGTGAACCGCGCAGAATCAGCGCGCCAGCAGATCCGAAGCTTCCCAAAGGGCGGAGAGCCTCGGGCTCGCCCGGTCTGGGTCATCCTGCCCACCCCATCGGTGCGGAGGCCGCCGTGTTCGAGCTTTCTCCGGTCTTCGGGCTCGCCCCCTCTGGCGACGAAGCGCAGTCGTGAGCCGGGGCCGGGCGCGCGACCGGGTGCTCTCGCGCAGCGCGGCGCGCGCCGCCGTGCGCGCCGCGCAGCGCCACGGAGAGCGGGTGGTGTTCACCAACGGCTGCTTCGACCTGCTCCACGTCGGCCACGTGCGCAGCCTCGAGCAGGCGCGCAGCGTCGGCGATCGCCTCGTCGTCGGGGTGAACCGGGACGCGTCGGTCCGGCGCCTCAAGGGCCCCTCGCGGCCGATCGTCGCCGAGCGCCAGCGCGCCGAGCTGCTCGCCGCGCTCGCTTGCGTCGACTGGGTGGTGCTGTTCGGCGAGGCGACCCCGCTCGCGCTGATCCGGAGCCTGCGCCCCGACGTGCTCGCGAAGGGTGGCGACTGGCGGCAGGGCGAGATCGTCGGACGCGAAGACGTGGAGAGCTGGGGCGGTCGAATCGTGCGGCTGCGCGTGGTGCCCGGCATCCGCAGCACGCAGCTCATCCAGCGCGCGCGGCGATCCTGATGTCGGTGCGCGGCGAGTTTCGGCGCATCCTGGGCGATCTCCTCGCCGCGCTGCGCGATGCCGGGCTCGCGCCCGACACCGCGACAGCGCTCGAGCCGCTGCTCGAGCGCGCCGGCGACGATCTCAGCGGGGCCGCGGAAGCCGCGCTCGCGGTGCTCCCTCGTCTGCGAGCCGGCGCGTTCTCCGACACCGCCGTGCGACGCCGTTTCGAAGACGCCTTCGAGCGCCTGGAAGCGGTGTGCCGGATCATCGTCGGGCGTCCGGCCTCACAGCGATAGGCGACCCTCCGCGCGCGCGTGGTCGTCGGGTGTATTCAGGTTGGTCAGCGCCGCGCCGTCGGGATCCACCGCGCGCAGGTCTTCGCCCTCGAAGTAGCGCGTTGCGACGGCGTCGAGCAGCGCGCGCAGCGCCAGCCGCTCCTCCGCCAGGTGGCGGCGCGCGACCGCGAGCGCGCTCTCGCGCCGGTACAGCGCGCACAGCGGGTGCGCGCCGTCGGCTGTGCGCGGCACCACCGCGTCGGCCTCCGGCCACGCGACCAACGCGAGCAACAGGTCCGGCGTGACGAACGGCAGATCGGTCGCGACGACCAGCACGCGCTCGGCGCGCGCGGCCTCGAGCGCGGCGACCAGTCCGCGCAGCGCGCAGCGTGGGCCGGCGCCGTCGGGAGCGCGGCGGCCCGGTGCGTCCGCGGGCGGATCTCCGCCCACCAGTACGACGTCCTCGCACAACAGCGCGAGGCAGCGCGCAACGCGCGTGGCCGACGGCAGACCGCCGACCGCGAGCCGCGCCTTGTCGCTCCCCATGCGCGACGAGGCCCCGCCGGTCAGCACCGCGCCAGCGACGTTGCGGAAGCGACTGGATCCGGGAGCCACGCGGAGTCTCAGAAGCCCGGCGTGTCGGAGGCCAGGAAATCGCCGTCGAGCACCTGGACGGTCGCGGTGGCGCCAACGGCGAGTTCGCTCGCGTCGGCGTCGAAGATCAGGATGCCCTGCGCGCGGATCATCGACTTCAGCACGCCCGAGCTCTGGTTCCCGGTGCTCTGCGCGATGATCGCGTCGCCCTCGCGGGCCAGCGTCACGCGCACGAAGTGCAGCCGTCCGGGCTTCTTGTGCAACGCCTCGGCGACCCGCGCGGACACCAGCGGCCGATGCAGGCGGCGCGCGCCGCGCATCCGCAGCAGCGCCGGGCGCACGAACTGCTCGAACGTCATCATCGCCGACACCGGGTTGCCGGGCAGGCCGAACACGAGCGGTCCGCGCACATCCTCACCGACCCGACCGAAGGCGAGCGGGTAGCCGGGCTTCATCTTGACGCCCCAGAAGTGCAACCGGCAGCCGAGCTTCTCCAGCACGTCGCGCACGAAGTCGCGATCGCCGACGGACACCCCGGCGGAGCTCACGATCACGTCGGCGGCAAGCCCGGCGCGCAAGCGGCGCTCGATGTCTTCGGGCACGTCGCGCGCGATGCCGAGATAGACCGGCTCGGCGCCGAGCTCGCGGCAGTGGGCCGCGATCGACCACGAGTTCGACGAGACGATCCGCCCGCCGGCGATGTCGCCGTCGGGCTCCACCAGCTCGTCGCCGCCCGACAGGATCGCGACGCGCGCGCGCTGGTGGACCGCGACGATCGAGCGCCCGAGCGACGCGAGCATGCCGATCTGCGCGGCGCCGAGCCGCGCGCCGGCCTCGAGGACGCGCTCGCCCCGCTCCACGTCCTCGCCAGCGAGGCGGACGTGCTCGCCCTTCTCCGGCTCGACCCGGATCGCCACGCGGCGGCCGTCGCGCACGGCGTCTTCCTGACGCACCACGCTGTCGGACCCGGCGGGTAGCGGCGCGCCGGTCAGGATGCGCGCGGCGGATCCGGCCTCGAGGCGCGGCACCTGCGCGGCGCCAGCCGGCAGCTCGAACGCGACCGGAAGCCAGATCGGCGCGCGCTCGG
The DNA here is from genome assembly GCA_964587305.1 of uncultured Spirochaetales bacterium. Lineage (GTDB taxonomy): Bacteria > Myxococcota_A > UBA9160 > UBA9160 > SMWR01 > JAHEJV01. The sequence continues at coordinate 5,608 of CAZPNB010000413.1, forward strand.
AAGCGCCCGCGCAGTCAGCGGCTCGCACCGCGTAGCCGTCCATCGCCGAGTTGTCGGCCGGCGGCAGCACGCGGGTCGAGAGCACCGGCTCCGCCAGCACTCGCCCGAGCGCCTCGCCGAGCGCGACCGTCTCGGAGCCGAGCACCGGCGTCTCCGCCAGCACCAGCGCGAGCGCCTCGGCGGCCGTGATGTCGCGGTGCACGGAGGCAACCTTACCGGCCCGCTGCGGGCGGCGCCGCGAGCTCGCGAGCAGCGCGCAGCGAGCCGGAGCCGAGCAAACGCCGAGCCGGCGCCCGCCATGGCCGATCGCTAATCTGCCCAAACTTTGGGCAACGAAGTGGGCGATGGCGAAGCGCGACCTCCAGGACGTCCTCGAGGCGGTGCTCGACGGCGTGGTCGTCGTGGATCGCTACGGGCGCATCGAGTTCCTGAACGGCGAGGCGTGCCGCATGCTCGAGACGTCCGACGAGGCCGCGTCGGGCGAGCCACTTTCGCGCGTGGCGGGCAGCCCCGGGTTCGATGCGCTCGTGCGCTCGGTGCTCGAGACCGGACGCGCCTCCGTCCAGGACGATCGCGTGCTCGAGCGCCGCTTCTCCCCGGACGGGGTCGTGGACGTCGCGGCGTCGCCGCTGTGGGACGAGCAGCGCGCGCCCTCGGGCGTGGTGCTCGCGCTGCGCGATCGCACCGTCCACCGCTCGCTGGCCGAGCGCGCGGCAGAGCGCGAGCGTCTGTCGGTCTACGGCACGATCGCCGCCGGGATCGCGCACGAGGTGAAGAACCCGCTCGGCGGGATCCGCGGTGCGGCGGAGATCCTCGCGGCGCGCACCAGCGACGCGAAGTCGCGCGATGCGGCGGCTCTGATCGTGCGCGAGGTCGAGCGCATCCGGTCGCTGGTCGACGACCTGATGGTGTTCAACCAGCGCGAGGCGCTGCGCCTCGGGTCGACGAATATCCACCGCGTGCTCGACGAGGTGCTGGGGCTGCTCGCGATGGATCCGCTCGCCGCCGCGGTGAAGCTCGAGCGCAGCTTCGATCCTTCGATCCCCGAGCTGTGCGCCGACCCCGACCGGCTGACCCAGGTGTTCCTGAACCTCGGGCGCAACGCGCTCCAAGCGCTCGACGGCGACGGCACGTTGCTCGTCGAGACGCGGATGGCCCTCGACCAGCGCCTCCCGTCGCCGCACGGCGCGAGCACGCCGACCGTCGCGATCACCGTCGCGGACGACGGCCCGGGAATCGAGCGGGACGTCTTCGAGCAACTCTCCACCCCGTTCTTCACCACCCGCGCCGGCGGCACCGGGCTCGGTCTCGCGGTCAGCCGGCACTGGGTGGCGCGACACGGCGGCGCGCTGCGCCTTTCGAGCGAGCCGGGTCATGGAACGCAGGCGCTCGTATTGCTGCCGATCGGCGGACCTGATCCAAAGGAGCGCGAATGAACGGGCTGGGGGCGCGCGTGCTCGTGGCCGACGACGAGCCGTCGATCCGCTTCGTGCTGCGCGAGACGCTGGAGGAGCTCGGCTGCGAGGTGGCCGACGTCGACGACGGCGACAGCGCGCTCGAGGCGCTCGCCTCGGGCAGGCACGCGCTGGCGTTCCTCGACATCCGCATGCCGGGGCTGTCGGGGCTCGAGCTGCTCGACCGCGTGCAGAGCCTCGGGATCGACACGGCGGTGGTGATCATCACCGCGCAGAACACCTACGAGAACGCCGTCGAGGCGATGAAACGCGGTGCGTTCGACTACCTGGTGAAGCCGTTCGGCCTGGAGGAGGTGCGGGCGCTCACCACCAAGGTGCTGCGCAACCGCGAGCTCGAGCGCGAGGTGAAGGAGCTCCGCCGCGAGGTCGGCCGCCGGACGGTGCCCGGCGAGCGCCTGGTCGGAAAGTCCGCGGCGATGCTCGAGGTGTTCAAGACGATCGGCCGCGTCGCGCCGCGCGACGTGCCGGTGCTGGTGACCGGCGAGAGCGGAACCGGCAAGGAGCTGGTCGCGCGCGCGATCCACGCGGCCAGCCCGCGCGCAGATCGCCCATTCGTCGCGGTCAACACCGCCGCGATCCCGCGCGAGCTGCTCGAGAGCGAGCTGTTTGGCCACGAGCGCGGGGCGTTCACCGGCGCGGTGGCGGCCCGCGCCGGGCGCTTCCGCGAGGCCGCTGGCGGCACGCTCTTCCTCGACGAGATCGGCGACATGTCGGGCGATCTCCAGGCGAAGCTTCTGCGCGTGCTCCAGGACCACCAGGTCACGCCGGTCGGCAGCAGCGCGATGCAGACCGTCGACGTGCGGATCGTGACGGCGACCCATCGCGACCTCGACGCGGCGGTGCGAGACGGGAGCTTCCGCGAGGATCTGCTCTACCGGCTGCGCGTCGTGCCGCTGCACCTGCCCCCGCTGCGCGAGCGGCGCGAGGACGTGCGCCTGCTATCCGAGCACTTCGCGCAGCGCTATGCGGTCGAGCTGGCCGGTGCCCCGCGCGCGTTGGCCGACGAGACGCTCGAGCTGCTCAGCCGCCACTCGTGGCCGGGGAACGTGCGCGAGCTCGAGAACGCGCTGAAGCGCGCGCTCGTGCTCGGCAGCTCCGTGCTGCTCACACCCGACGACTTCGCGTTCGTCCGCGAGCCCGGCGCGGTGCGCGGCACGGCGACGCTCGCCGACCTGGTGCGCAGCGAGACCGAGGCCGAGCTCGACGGCGAATCGGGCCTGATCTACCACCGGATGATCGAACGCGTCGAGCGACCGCTGATCGAGGCCGCGCTGGCGCGCACCGATGGCAACCAGATCCGCGCGGCCGCACTGCTCGGCATCAACCGCAACACGCTGCGCAAGAAGATCGTCGACCTCGCGATCGCGCTGCCGGGACGCGCGTGAGGCATCCGCCGGACCCGCGCTGGCACGGGCTGCACGTGCTCGCCGACGACGATCCGCGCTGGAAGCAGGGCCCGGTGGAACAGGCGCAGGCGGCGTGCGCCGGTGGCGCCGCGGTGGTGCAGCTGCGCGCGAAGCTCGCCACCGACCGCGCGGCGCTCGCCTGGGGCGAGGCGATCCGCGCGGCGACGCGGCGGGCCGGCGCGCTGTTCACCGTGAACGACCGCGTCGACCTGGCGCTCGCGTGCGGCGCCGACGGCGTTCACCTGGGCCAGCAGGACGTGCCGCCCGGCCGGATCCCCGATGCCTGGCGCCGGCAGCTCGCGATCGGCCGCTCCACGCACACCCCGGAACAGGTCGCCGCCGCGTGCGCCGAGGGCGTCGACTACGTGGCGTTCGGCCCGGTGTTCGACACGCGCTCGAAGCCCCAGGTGGAGGACGCGCGCGGGTTGGCCGCGCTGGCCGGCGCGGCGGCGCGCGCGGCACCGCGTCCGCTGGTGGCGATCGGCGGCATCGATTCGGCGCGCGTGGCGGCGGTGCGCGAGGCCGGTGCCGCAGGCTTCGCGGTGATCTCGGCGGTC
>CAZPNB010000414.1:0-3137 GCA_964587305.1 uncultured Spirochaetales bacterium
GAGCTAGGCTGTCGGTGAAGGTGTCGGCAATACGGAAGTCCATTGCTTCTTCTATGCCTACGTTACCCAGGCCGGCATTCCTTATGAATCATATTCGGCCTTCGCAACAAAGAGCGCGACTTCATTCACCGGAATGATGTCGGGAAGTTCCTTGAGGACCTGCTGGTCGAGTATTTTCCTAGCGTCAACTACACTCTGCAAATTCCTCGATGATATCCACTCACTATTCCATATCTGTTCACTCGCGCCGCAAACCAAACGACAAAGGGGTTCATCAAAGTTCATGGCTGGGGCGAATGGGAGAGTTATTCTTTGAAGCCATATTTCCATTTGCCCGGTATTCGGAATCTGTGAAAACCTTTTCTTGGTCATTTCGACAACCGATTGTCTCTTGTCCGTCGTCTCAAGAAAGCTTATGAGCTTGCTCAAAATAGCCGCGCAGATCGGATAGGTTCTAGGGTTGTGATAGGCAATATCCACCACGATGCTTATTAAAGGCATTGGCTGGTCGCATTTTTCAAGGCGATGAATTCGTTTATGGTAGGCTCTTAGCGGGGCATCCAGACTGCCTGAATTTGGGAATTCGATGCTATGGTTGTGAATGATCAGCAAGTGCTTTTGGAGACTCTTGTCTGCCTGCCTCCTAAATGTCCAAATCCGCTTGTCTTCTTTAAGGGACGAGCAAATCACTTGGTTACTGATCTTGGTTTTTGCAGGATTCAACTTGAGCCCAAGGTCTATCATGACCTCCGTCAGGCATTTTAATAGCCTCTCGCCATCCTGTGAACTGTTCACGAAAATGCGGTAATCATCCCGATACCTCGAAACACAGTAATCCTCGATATTCTGGTTGGCGATCTTTTTTGCAAGCTCGATGTCTGCGTAGCCAAGTACCATCTCCGCTATAAAATCCATCAACACTGCCCCTTGGGGAATGCCGTTAGTTTGCCCATGACGCATGTCCTGAATATGACCGTCTATAATGTTCCCTAGCAGAGTCGCCGTGTGCCGATTCTCTTTTGCTTTCGCCACTGGTTTTGTGTGGAGTGCCCATGAAATCGAATGGGTGTAAATTGAACCATAGCAGTCGGTGATATCGGTGTGAATTATGAACTCATATTCCAGTGCTAACTCAACAGAGGTCTGTTCTACCTGATGCAACCAATGCGTTATCAGCTCTGCCTTGTCCACTTCATCCGTTAATGATTCGACGGGAAGACTCAGGCATTTGATCTTCTGGTTCTTGGCAAAGTCAGCGAATCTCCCGCATATCAATTGCCAGTGGTCTTTTTCAGTGATTTGGTTGACCAGAGAAACGTACAGTGCCGGGTGTATTAGCTCTAGAGGTCGCCATGCGTACCCGCCGTCTTTGTTGTTTAATATCTGGTAATTGACATTTTCAAAGTCTCGTGGACTTGCCTTTCGAAGATCAGAGAAAACCTTCCCCTTAAGGACTTTTTCAATGCCGCTAAGGAGCTCGTTGAAATGAAAATACGGAGGCAGATCGATGGTGCAGTAGCTCTCTTGCTTTAGGAAAAACGATCGAGCGTCATCGCAAGACAGTTCAAGAATCGACCGACTTCTCCGGGCGGGCGCTGTCACGACTGGACCCGAAACACTCATTTAATGCCCTCTCAGCTTCATACTCTAAACACCTTCATCACTTCATCTCCGAGATGATTGATCACCTTGACTGCAATGCGGCCGGACTTGGGCTTATCAAAGGCGCGTGAGGTGTCGCTGTTGAGGGTAGCCCAGGCTTCTTCGTTGATTTCGGCTTTTAGGGTGGTCTTGAGTGCGCTGTAGGGATCGTTCGCACCGAGGAAATAGGCGTGGCGGACGAAGAAGCTCTCCTCGTTGTAGTCGGTATCGATGAACCAGCAGGCGATGCCGTCGGCTCCGTCGCTGATGACTTCGCCGGTCTGAGGTTTGAACACATCTACGCCGTTGACCTTGACCCTCACCTTGCCATCTTTTTCTTTGAGGATGTCGATGTCCGGCTCTCCAAAGATGACGAAAAGATTGCCTTTGCCGGTATTCTTGAGGTCGTCGGCCATGTGCAGGTCAGCGTTCATCCTCGCCTTGAGCACCGGGATGCGACCGAGTTTACTGAACTCCGTAGAGTGGGCGTCGTAGTTGAAGGCGCAGGTGATCAGCACATCGAAGCCGGCATCGCCGGCCTCGCGGGCAGCAGCGACCAAGTCGGGTCGAGTGACAGTCCCAAACTCAGGTCCAATGAAAATGGCAGCGCGCTTCTCAGCACCCGTTTTGGCATTGCCTTCGAGGTAACGACCTTCCGCACAGACCAGATCGCCTGGCCAGGGAGTCAGCGAGGTAAAGGAAATCTTGTCTTCCTTGTGAGCCTGTTGAACGCCGGAGGTCTTCAAATTCCCCAAAATCATTTGGGCAAAGCTTTGCTTCGCACCGTACTCCGGGCTGCTTTCCTTCAGCTGGTCGATCAATTCGTCGTTTTCATCCACTCCAAGTACACGGTGCGGTGAAAGGCTTTCGACCGTGAACGGTCCGGCCACACGGACCTTCTTGGTATCGGGATAGGGCTTGTCGTAGAGGTACTCAAACTCGGCCTTGGCGGCGATGGACTTGTCGATCTCCTGCTGCCGGGCGATGCGGGCCTGCCACCAGTCCGCGTGCCGTTTTCTCGCCGAGTCTGTCCACTTGGCATCGGCTTCGCGCGGAATCTCCCATTCCTGCCAGGTCTTCTTTAGCTCGACGTCCAGTTTCTCGCGCAGCGGCTCCAGCTTCGCCTGCCAGTCTGCCCAGATGACATCGATCTCCGCGTTGTTGGCGATAGACTTGAGCGTGATGTGCGGCACGCGTTCATAGACGAAGCCCTGGCGGATGTTTTCGTGCACGGGCTGCGAACTCGGCGCGGTGCGGGTGACTTCCCCTTCCTTGATCTGGCCATCGCGGGAATCGGCCAGCAGGTAAAAAGGATAACGCGCGCCCATGATGCGGGCACGGGCCAGCGCCAGCGCCACGCGTGAGGTGTCAATCGTGATCCAGCGCCGGCCCCATTGCTCGGCCACATACGCCGTGGTCCCCGACCCACACGTCGGATCGAGCACCAGATCGCCGGGATCGGTGGCCATGAGGAGGCAACGCTCGATGGCCCGGGG
>CAZPNB010000415.1:0-7710 GCA_964587305.1 uncultured Spirochaetales bacterium
TTGGGTGTCGGCTCAAGCCTTTGCGCCGACTTCGCTCGGCCACTTGAGTCCGAATGCGCCCATGGAGATCTCTTCGTACGGCATTCCCACGATTTTCGAGATCTGCGCCATCATCTGCTGATAGTTCTCGAAGCTCGACGCGATGAACTTCTTTGTCTTGCCAGACTTGTTCATGACGCAAACGTTGATCGCAGCGTCGCCGCCGACCTTCAGTCTGGCGAGCGCACCGCCGATGCCCTTGGGAACGCGGACCGTGACGACGCCGATGCGCGAGACATCCCGCAGGTCGATGTTGGTATTGAGGAGTGCTTTGACCTTTACATCGGTCGGCGAGACGACCACCTTGCCGGAAGCTGCTCTTGCGATGATCCAAACACCGAACGGAATCGCGACGATCAAGATCATGCACAGCGCGCCGGCGAGAAAGAACGCGATGCGTGCGCCCCGATGCATCTTGTATTCAATAGTCTCCATGCGTCGCCTTCGCTAGACCCGCTGCGCGAGCATTTGACGTAACAATACTTGATTCTCGGACGCTCCGGGAGTCCAGCTTGTTTGCCCGATGCTCTCTCGACGCGCAGCGGGTGGCCGGTCGCCGCGTCGCGCTCGACCACCTCGCGCCGCGCCGAGGCGAGCTTCGACAAGACGTCCTCGCGCAGCAGGTAGCCGTGGATCGAGTCGCAGCCGTTCCCGAAGTCGAGGGTGATGGTGTGGAACGCCTCTCGCTCGCTGGCGGTCGCGTAGCTGTAGTCGCCGCGGCGGCCCGGAGTTCCGCTGATACCCGGCCCGGACTGCGAGCGCACGCCCCAGGAGTGGTCGCGGAAGCCAAACGAGTCGGCGCGGATCGCTCGACGACGAGCTCGTGTACGCCAAGCGCGTGCGCAAGGGATCGCTCGACCGCTACGCCGGCGCGGCGCCGCCGCACGTCCAGGCCGCGCGCAAGGCCGGCGCACGCGCGGGCCCGCTCGTGCGCTATGTGATCACGCCGGCCGGCCCCGAGCCCGTGTTCCACGGCCAGGCCCTGCCGGCCGACATCGATCGCCGCCCCCCGCTACGGGGTGGTGTAGTTGACCCGCTACGGGGTGTAGTTGACGTAAGTCTACTTCTCGGACCTTGCGAGAATTCAGCCTGAAGTACCTATGCTCCGACGAGCGGTCTCCGAGGCGAGCGAAGCCCCGTGTGTCGAGCTGGATCGAACGGAAGTCGATCGAGTCGATCGGCTGCTGGCGGGTATCCATGCCTCCGCTATTGGGCGGGCGTCTTCCGGGCGAGGAAGCTCGACTGGGCGAAGAGCTGCACTGCGAGAAGGACCAGCGTGCGCGCGAACGCGAAGGCGTGATCGCTGAAGATCGCTCGCGCCAGCTGGGTCTGGACGTCGAGGGGATCCGTTGCGCTGCCCAGGCGAACCGCGTTCGGAACGGTCCGCGTGAGGGTGAACGTGACTCCGACACAGACCATCGCGAGAGTCCCCCAACCGACCCACCAACGGGACTTCCCCTCCCAGATCTCGGCGCAGATCGCGATGATCGTGAGAACCATCACGCTCGACACCAGCCAGTTCATCGGATGGGCCTCCGTCGTGACGCGCCGGTAGTAGGTCGAGATCGACGTCAGCACCTCGGGTGGCAGCAGCTCGCCCGTGTGCCCTCGCGTCTGTACGTCGAACATCAGGTCGAACCAGAGCACGGCGAGGAGAAAGCTCATCCCGGCTGCGACGAATCGTGACATCGCGATCCTCCCTGCCCGTCGATCGGTTGCGCATCGAGCGGCAGCCCAGCGTAACGGATGCGAGCGAGGTCGGATCCGGGGCGGGGCAAGCCGGAAACGGCGCCAACTCGCAGCGGGGATAGGTAGAACAGTGCGACCAGGCTCTGCTGGTCGCACTCTTTCGCCTATGTTCATGCTCCTGATCGATCTGCGCCCGATCGCGCAGTACAGCGGCTACCACCCCGCCGCGCTCTACCTCGACTTCGCGCGCGCTGGCCGCTCTTCCGCGCTTCGACAGTGGGCCACATAAGCCAAGCCACCCACGACCTGCACGTCCACGGCGAGATTCGGTACCTCCTCGCTTCCTCGGGCCGGACGGCGCCAGCCGGAATGCTCGTAGTCACCGCGATCACCGCGAAGAGGAATGCGCCGATCGCGCGGAAGACCGCGGGGCGGGGGATGCCAGTGAAGCATGCCGCGACCATGCGCGCGGCGGGGCCGAATGCGATTGCGGACAAGGAGTATCGTCAGCCATTGCCTCACGCCAGACGCCGCAGCGCCTGGGCCTTGATCACGAGGTGGACTCTCGTTCCGGCGGCGAGGCCTAGCTCGCGGGCGGCGCCGGCGGTGACCTTTGCGACGAGCTTTTCGCCGGCGTCGACGTGGATGAGCACGCCGTCGCCGACCGTCTCGCAGCCGCGCACGACCGCGGGGATCACGTTGCGCGCCGAGATCCGGCCGGGCGGGTCGACGGCGATCAGGATGTCTTGCGCGCGTAGGCCGAGCCGCAGCGCGCTGCCGGGCGCGAGCGCCGCGGGCGTCGGCAGCGTGAGCACGAGCCCGCCGGGCGTCTCGACGCGCGCCGCACCGTCGCTGGCGCTGCGCACGCGCGCCTCGAGCACGTTCTCGAGTCCGAGCGCCTCCGACAGCGGCAGCACCGCGCGGCTCCACAGCACCTCGCGCGGCGGACCGGTCGCGACCACGCGCCCGCCGTCGAGTACGATCGCCAGCTCGCCGACCAGGATTGCCTCGTCGGGATCGTGCGTGATGTACAGGATCGGCAGGTCGAGCTCGTCGCGCACGCGCAGCAGGTAGGGCAGCACGCGCGCGCGCAGCGGCAGGTCGAGCGACGCGAGCGGCTCGTCGAGCAGCAGCGCGCGCGGTCCGGACGCGAGTGCGCGCGCGATCGCGACGCGTTGGCGCTCGCCGCCCGAGAGCTCGCGGGTGCGGCGCGTGCGCAGCGGCTCGAGCTCGAGCACGGCGAGCGCCTGCGCCAGCCGCGCCGCGCCGGCGGCGCCGGCGCGCGGCGAGCCGAAGCGGACGTTCTCTTCTACGGACAGGTGCGGGAACAGCGCCGACTCCTGCGGTACCCAGCCGAGATCGCGGCGGTCGACCGGCAGTGCGGTCGCGCCCGGTTCGGCGAGCGTGCGCCCGCCGATCCGCACGGTCGCGTGCACGCGCGAGTGCAGGCCGAGCACCACCTCGAGCAGCGTGCTCTTCCCCGAGCCGCTCGGCCCGAACAGCACCGCGACCCGCTCGCTCCACGCGACGTCCACGTCGAGCGTGAAGCCCGCGCGGGCGAGGCGCACCGAGATGCGATGGGCCGGCTCGCTCACGAGCCTGCTCTCCTGCGCAGCCAGGTCTCGGCGCACAGCATCGCGCCGAGCGCGAGCGCGAACGACGCCGCGCACAGCACCAACGCCTCGCGGTCGTCGCCGAGCTGGATGCGCGCGTAGATACCGAGCGCGAGCGTCTCGGTGCGCCCCGGCAGGATCCCAGCGACGATCGCGGTCGCGCCGAACTCGCCGAGCGCGCGCGTGAACGCGAGCACCACGCCGTAGAGCACGCCGCGGCGCGCGAGCGGCAGCGTCACGCGGAAGAAGACGCGCGCGGCGCCGGCGCCGAGCGAACGCGCCACGCGCTCGAGGCGCGGGTCGACTTCGGTGAACGCCTGCTCGCAGGCGCGCGCGAGCAGCGGGAACCCGACGACCGCAGCGGCGAGCACCGCGGCGGTGCGCGTGAACACGAGTTGCACGTCGAGCGCCTGCCAGAGCGGGCCGAGCGGGCCGCGGTGGCCGAGCAGCAGCAGGAGCCCCAGGCCGACCGCCACCGGCGGAAGCACCATCGGCAGCGCAACCCCCGCCTGCACCCAAGGCTTCGCGCGGAACTGGCGGCGCGCGAGCACGTAGCCGAGCGCGATCGCCGGCGGCGCCGCGAGCAACGTCGCCGCGGCGCCGACTCCGAGCGTCAGAAGGATGATCTCGCTCGTCACGGAGGCGGGGCGAAGCCCGCGCGCTCGAGGTGAGCGCGGCCGGGGCCCTCGATCAGGAACGCGACGTACGCGCGCGCTGTGAGCGGGGAGCGCGTGCTGTGCAGCACGGCCGCCGCGTAGGCGATCTCCGGCTGCTCCGCGTCGGGGATCTCCCAGACGACGCGCGCGTGCCGGGCCAGCCGCGCGTCGGTGGTGTAGACGATCGCCGCGTCGACTGCGCCCATGTCGACGGCGACCAGCGTCGCGCGCGCGTGCTCGGTCGGGACGATCCGCGCGGCCACGCGCTCGAGCAGGCCGCGCTCCGCGAGCCATTTGCGCGCATAACGCCCCACGGGTACGCCGTGCTCGGGCACCGCGATGCGGCGGATCGCGGGGCCGGCGAGATCCGCGGGCCCGCGAAGCAGCGCGACCTCGGGCGCCGCCACCACCACCAGGCGGTTGCGCGCGAGCGCCCGTGGCTCCGCCGCAAGGCCCTCCGCCGCAAGCTGAGCGGCGATCGCGGCGTCGGCCGAGAGCAGCACGTCGAGCGGTGCTCCGGCGCGGATCTGCGCCGCGAGCACGTCCGACGCGCCGTAGGCGAGGCGCAGCTTCAGCTCGGGGTGCGCGGCCTCGAAGTCGCGCGCGCTCGCCTCGAGCGGATCGCGCAGACTCGTCGCGGCGCCGATCAGCAGCTCGTCACCGGCACCCGGTGCCGCCAGCGCTAGCGCCGCCAGCGCCCCTCCTGCGCGGACACGGCGAGCGAGCCACTCGAGAACGGTCGAGACGGGCACGCGCGCAGGATACCGATACCTTGGCGCGTCATGCAGGAATCGCACAGCGACGTTGAGCCGCCGGCGCCGCGCGTCGGCGACGTGGTCGAGCTGCGCATCGACGCGCTGGCCGCCGGCGGCGACGGCGTCGGTCGCGCTCCCGACGGCCGCGTGATCTTCGTGCCGCTCACCGCGCCGGGCGACCGGGTGCGCGCGCGCCTGGAGACGCTGCATCCCCGCCACGCGCGCGCCGAGCTCGAGCGCGTGCTCGAGCCGGGCTCCACGCGCGTCACCCCGCCGTGTCAGGCATTCGGCGAGTGCGGTGGCTGCAGCTGGCAGCACGTCGACTACGCGACCCAGTGCGAGGCGAAGCGGGTGATCGTGGAGGACGCGCTGCGCCGCGTCGGGCGCCTCGCACTGCCGGCTCCGGTGACACTAGAGCCCTCGCCGGCGCCTTACGCCTACCGCGCGCGCGCGCGCGTCGCGGTCTCGGCCGGCGAGGTCGGCTATCGCCGCCGACGCAGCCAGGCGCTGTGCGCGGTCCGCTGTTGTCCGGTGCTGACCGGGCCGGCGGAAGCGCAGCTGCGCGCGCTCGCCAACGCGCCGCCGCCGCGCGACGGCGAATGGGAGATCGCATCCGGTGCGCGCGGGGCGCGCGCGCACGCGGTCGGCAGTCCCGGCCCGGCGATCGAGCTGGACGTCGGTGGGACACCGCTGCGCGTCTCCGCCGGAGTCTTCTTCCAGGCCAACACCGCTCTGCACGCGGCGCTCGTGGCGTCGGTCGTTCGCGCGGCGGGCACCGGATCGCTGGCGCTCGAGCTCTACGCCGGCGCCGGCCTTTTCACGCTGGCGCTCGCGCGGGCGTTCGAGCGCGTGATCGCGGTGGAAGCCGATCCGGTGGCGGTCGACGACCTGCGCCACAACGTCGCGCGCGCGGGGCGCAGCGGCGTCGAGATCGTGCACGACCGCGTGGAAGCGGTGCTCGCCGGGGAGCACTTCCGCGGGGTCCGGCCGGACGTCGTGGTGCTCGATCCGCCCCGCACCGGGCTCGCGCGCGGAGCCGCCGATTCCCTCAGTGCGCGGGCCCCGGAGCGCATCGTCTACCTCTCCTGCGACCCCGCCACGCTGGCCCGGGATCTCGCCGCGCTGGTGGCCGGGGGCTACGCGCTGGAGCGGGTCGAGGCGTTCGACCTGTTCCCACACACCCCCCACGTCGAGGTGCTGGCCCGTTTGAGATCCGAGTAGACTCCGCCACGTACCCGCGCGATGATGAAGGTCCGACCCCTCCGCACAGCCCTCCCGCTGCACCGCCTGGATCCGGAGCTCGCTCGCCGTGCCGACACCCGATTCCGCCCGCCGGCCGGACCCTACGTCTCTGCCGCGGGGCTCGTTCATCCTGTACGTGGAGGGTCCGCGCGACCGCAGCATCCTGCGCGCCTGGGCGCATCGGCTGATGCCCGAACAGGCGCACGATCTGCTGGCCGGCACGGTGATCCTGGGTGGGCGCCGGCCGGCCCGCGCGCTCGCGCACTTCCGGGGCAGCGCTGCGGGCTCGCATGCGCTCTGCGTGCTGGACCGCGACGACGATGCCGCGCCGTCGCTCGATCCCGAGGCAGGGTTGCAGTTTTTCACTTGGAGCCGCCGCCACATCGAGAGCTACCTGCTGGTGGCGAACGCAATCCGGCGCGCGCTCGCGCTGCCGCCCGGCGATCACCGGCTGGAGGTCGTCCTCGATCGAGAGCTGCCGTCGCCCGACGACGCGAACGGATGGCGCGCACTCGACGCGAAGCGGCTGCTTGCGGAGAGAGGGCCGCTGGCCCGGGTGCTCGGCCGCCCGCTGCCGCTCGCGCGCATCGCGCGCGCAACGCATGAAGATGAGCTGCACGCGGATGTGCACGACATGTTTCGCCGGCTGCGCGAGGCATTCGCCCGGGTCGTCCCGCCGCTCGTGCGCCGCAGCGGTCGCAGCGTCCCGCGCCGCCGGCGTTAGCTGCTTCGAGCGGGCGGGGCCTTGGCGACCGCGCGCGGGCGCTTTACTCTCGGGAGATAGCCGGAGGCCCCGATGGATCTCGGGTTTCGCATGCACGCCGAGCGCACACCGAATCCCAACAGCATCAAATGGGTGCTGGGTCGCCCGGTCGTGGAGGGCTCGGCGAGCGCCCACTTCGAATCGGCACCGAACGCCCTGGTCTCTCCGCTCGCGGCGCGCCTGTTCGAGGTCGATGGCGTGATCGGCGCGTTCCTCGCGTCGAACTTCGTCACCGTCACCAAGCGCCCCGAGGTCGAGTGGACCGACATTGCGCAGTCGGTGGTCGACGCGATCAAGGGGTGCCTGGCCGAAGGCGGCCCGGCCCTCGGCCCCGCCTTCCAGGCGCCTACCCAGGCAGATGAAGGTGAAGTCGTGAACCGGATCCTCCGAATCCTAGAGCAGGAGATCCGGCCGGCCGTTGCGATGGACGGCGGCGACATCGTATTCGCGGGCTTCCGCGACGGGATCGTCGAGCTCTACATGCATGGGTCGTGCAGTGGTTGTCCCAGCTCCACCGCGACGCTCAAACACGGCATCGAGACCCGCCTGCGAGACGAGATTCCAGAAGTCCAGGGAGTGGTGGCTCTGTAGTTGGCGCTGGCGCCGATCCCCCCGAACCGGCGCCCCAGGAAGCATCAAGGACGAAGCGAATCCGCATGATCGGGGGAAGACTCCGGCGCCCGCCCGAGGTCGGCGCCGAACGCAGCACCAGCGGTGAAGGCTCTGCACCGCCGGCCGAGTGGGTCGCATTCGAGCCGCGCTGGCTGCGCGACCAGCGAACGCGGCGCCGTCGCATGACGCAACGCGGGCGCGCGACGCTCGCGAGCGTGACGTTCGCCGCAGTGGTTGTGCTGGGCTGGCTCGTCGACCCGTTCTCAGCGGTGCGCGCGGCGGCGTCTGTGGCGTCGCCGGTGTCGGCGGGTGCGCCGCCGGTGGCCGACCGCGATCGGGAG
>CAZPNB010000416.1:0-4111 GCA_964587305.1 uncultured Spirochaetales bacterium
TCGGCCGCCACCAGCAGCGGGCGGCGGCCGTTCTTCTGGAGGTAGCGCGCGAGCTTCGCCGCCACGGTCGGCTTGCCGACGCCCTGGAGGCCCAGCAGCAGGATCGACGTGACGCCGCGCGCGCGGCTGAGCGAGGTGTCGACCGGACCCATCAGCGCGACGAGCTCTTCTTGGCACGCCTTGACGAAGTGTTGGCCGGGCGTCACGCGCACCGTGCGGCCCGTCGCATCGCGCACCCGCGTCTCGACCTTCTCGCCGAGGATGCGCTGCTTCACCCGGTCGAGGAAGTCGCGCGTGACCGCGAGGTCGACGTCCGCCTCGAGCAGCGACATGCGGACGTCGCGCAGTGCCTCGGCGACGTTGTCCTCGCCGAGCTCGCGCACGCCCGACAGGCGCTCGCGCGCGGCGGTGAACCCCTGGGTCAGCGTCTCGAGCATGGGGGCGGAGAGTAGCGCGACGAGGCTATGCTGGTGCGCTCGCACGAGGAGTGGAAATGCCGACCGAGGTCGCCGCCGAGATCGCGGGCAACGTCTGGAAGATCGAGACGCAGGTCGGGGCCCGCGTCGAACAGGAGGACGTGCTGCTGATCCTCGAGTCGATGAAGATGGAGATCCCGGTCGAGGCTCCCCGTGCCGGACGCGTGGCCGAAGTGCGCGTTGCCGAGGGCGACAGCATCGAAGAGGGCGCCGTCCTCGTCGTCCTCGACTGAGGAACCCTCGCCATGGGCTCCGAGGTGACGGCGCGCAGGATCGACGCGGAGTCGCTGCCCGACGCGATCGCGCGGCTCTGCTGCGAACCGCGCGACAACCTGTTGCTGCTCGATCTCGCGTCGCGGATCGGCCTCGCCCCGCCGCCGGGCGAGATGGCTACCGAGCTCGTCGGCGCGTTCCGGGACGGTGGGCTGGTGGGTGTCGCAACGCTGCGCCCGACGATCGCGTTCGACGCCCGGATCGAGCCGGCGGCGCTCGAGGCGATGTTCCCTCTGGTGGAGATGCTCGAGGTCGGGCTCGTGAAGTGCGATCCGCCCAGTGTCGATCGCCTGTGGAGCCATGTCTCGCGGCGGCGACGCCACCGCGTCTGGGTCGATCGCTTCGAGACGTGTTTCGCGCTCGATCGCGACGCCGCAAGTCTGGTGGACGGCGTCGACCGCACCGCGCGGCGCGCCCGCGAGGGTGATCTCGAGCCGCTGGTGTTCGCGGCCCGCGAGAGCTTGCGCGAGGAGGACCGCCCCGATCCATTCGCCGGCGACGTTCGCGGCTTCCGCCGCTGGGTGAGAGGTCGCATTCCGCGCGCGCGGGTCGTCGAGAGCGAGGGACAGGTTCGCTTCGTCGGCTACGCCGACGTCCAGCGCCGCGAGGGCTGGCTGCTCCAGGGGATCTACACCTGGCCCGACACGCGCCGCCGCGGATTCGCCGCCGCTGGCACTTCGGCGTTGTGCCGCGAGGCGTTCGCCTCCGGCGCCGACCACGTGCAGCTCGCCGTCGTCGACGGCAACGACGCCGCGCAGAGCCTCTATGAAGGCCTCGGGTTCAAGCCCTTCGGTCGGCTGCGGACGATCCTATTCACCTAGTCTCCGTTCTCCGGTAGTGTGAAGCCGGGCGAGACGGAGGATCACGGTATGGGTTGGCTCGACGGCAAGGTGGCGATCGTGACCGGAGCGGGCGGCGGCATCGGACGCGAGCACGCGCTCGCGCTGGCGCGCGCGGGCGCGTCGGTGCTCGTGAACGATCTCGGCGGCGCGCGCGACGGCAGCGGAGCCGGCAGCAGCGCGATGGCCGACCGGGTCGCCGCGGAGATCCGCGCCGCTGGCGGCGAGGCCGCCACCAACTACGACGACGTCTCCACCGTCGCGGGCGGCCGGAGCATCCTCCAGGGCGCGCTCGACGCGTTCGATCGCGTCGACATCCTCGTGAACAACGCCGGCATCCTGCGCGACAAGTCGTTCGCGAACACCACCGAGGATCTGTGGGACATCGTCGTGAAGGTGCATCTCAAGGGCACCTACTGCGTCACCCACGCCGTGTACAACCACATGAAGGATGCGGCGCAGGGCGGCGTGATCATCAATACCTCCTCCACGTCGGGGCTGAACGGGAACTTCGGCCAGTGCAACTACGGCGCCGCCAAGGCCGGCATCGCCGGCTTCTCGCGCTGCCTCGCGATCGAGGGGAAGAAGTACGCGATCCGCGTGCACATCCTCGCGCCGGTCGCGCTGACGCGGCTCACCGACGACCTGCCCGGCTTCAAGGACGACGATACGCTGCGCGCGAAGATGAGTCCGGGCCTGGTTTCGCCGCTCGTCGTCTATCTCGCGAGCGACCAGGCAAAGGAGCTCACCGGTCGCACGTTCTACGTCGGCGCCGGGCGCATCGCCGAGATGAGAGTCGTGACTCACACGGGTGTCACCAAAGAGACGGATGACGGCCTCTGGACGCCGCAGGAGATCGCCGACGCGATGAAGCCCGGCGCGATCCTGCTGCCGGCGTAGCCACACCCGTGCCGGAGCGAGCGACCGGCCCGGCCGCGGATTCGGCTCCGAAGCCGCCCGCGGTGATCCGCCCGTCCGAAGGCTTTGCCGGGTTCGAAGCGGGCTCGAGCTCGGATCCGCTCTCGGCGATGACGCCCCGCTTCAACCTGCTGTTCCGGTTCTTCGCGCGCCGCTTCTTCCGCCACTTCGATCTCGACGACGAGACGGTCGAGCGGCTGCGGGGCCTCGAGCAGCGCGGCGCCGTCGTGTACGTGATGCGTTATGCGAGCCGGCTCGACTATTTTCTGTTCAACACGCTGTTCCGCCGCGAAGGTCTGCGGCTGTCGGAGTTCGCCAACGGCATCCGGTTCTGGTACTACCGCCCGTTGCGCGACGCGCTGCGCACGGTGTGGCGTCGGCCGCGCGGCGTGCCGCAGGACGTCGAGCTGGTGCGGGCGCGCGAGTATTGCCGCGAGCTGACTCGCGAGGGTGGCTCGTTCTTCCTGTTCCTGCGCACCGCGAGCCTGCGCTCGCAGTTGCGCGGCCGGCAGGGGCGGATCGAGCACGGGCGCCAGGAGCGCGACCTGCTCTCTGAGGTGGTCGGGTCGGCGCAGAGTTCGGGTCGGCCGGTGTTCCTGGTGCCGCTGGCGCTGTTCTGGCGGAAGGGGCCGCGCGCGCGCCGGCGATTCCTCAATCTCTCCTACGGAGCGCTGACCCGGCCGAACGACGTATCGAAGGTGCTGTCGTTCCTGACCACCTACCGGGGCCTGCACGTGAAGGTGGGCGACCCGATCGACGTGCTGGCGTTCGCTGCTACGCGCCCGGCGGCGATCGCCCCCGAGCTCGCCCGCGTGATCCGGCGCTCGATCCTCACCTTTCTCTATCGCTCGGAGCGGGTGGTGGAGGGCCCCGTGCTCCAGCCCTACCACCGCGTGCAGGAGATCGTCGTGCGCTCGCCCGCGGTGTCGGCCGCGGTGGCGTCCTATGCGGCGGACCAGAAGGTCTCCGACGAGCGGGCGCGCGTACAGGCCGAGAAGATGTTCCGCGAGGTCGCCGCGAACATGAGCTCGACTTTCCTCGCGGTGCTCGACCTCGTGGTGGGAGCGGTGATCCGGCGTCTGTTCGTCAAGGTCGAGGATTCGGGCCTCGAGCGGGTCACTGAGTGCGCGCGTCGCGACCCGGTGGTGCTCGTTCCGACCCACCGCTCCTACTTCGATTTCCTGATCATCTCCGTGCTCTTCTACCGCCGCCACATGCTCCCGCCCCACATCGCGGCGCGCGAGAACATGGCGTTCGGTCCGTTCGGCTTCCTGTGGCGCCGCGCGGGTGCGTTCTTCCTGCGCACGACCTTCGACGACCCGCTCTACAAGGAGGTCTTCCGCACCTACATGTCCTACCTGATCAAGGAGGGCTTCACGCAGGAGTTCTTCATCGAGGGCGGCCGCTCGCGCACGGGCAAGACACTCCCGCCGCGCCTGGGCGTGCTGGCGTGGAATGTCGAGGCATTCCTCGCCAGCGGCCGCCGCGATCTGCTCTTCGTGCCGGTCGCGCTCACCTACGAGCGTCTGGTCGAAGAGGGCGCGATGGTGGGCGAGCTCGAGGGCGGTGCCAAGGAAGGCGAGAGCATGCTCGGCCTGATGCGCG
>CAZPNB010000417.1:0-6658 GCA_964587305.1 uncultured Spirochaetales bacterium
CGCTGGGGCCGTCGCTATGGTCTGGACGGCGCCTTCTGGGCGATGACGAACGCTCTCCCGCAGCTGATCCCCGAGTCGACGCAAGCCGCCGCACGCGGCCAACCGCAGCCGCGCGCGCCACGGGTCTACGACTTCGAGAAGGTGGCGCACCGGCTACCGGGGCCACCGCAGATGAGCGACGCGGACCACCCGAGCATCGTCACCGGCTGGGACAACACGCCGCGGTGGGGGCCGCGGGGCATCGTCCTGACCGGGTACACCCCCGACGCGCTGCACCGCCACGCAACGGATGTGTGCGACCGGGTCGCGCACAAGCCTCCCGAGGAGCGGCTGGTCTTCGTCAAGTCCTGGAACGAGTGGGGGGAGGGAAACCACCTGGAGCCGGAGCAGCGCTACGGGCGCGGGTTCCTCGAGGCCCTGCGCGACGCCGTGGTGCGGTGAGCGGCGGCTCCGTCATCCCAATGACCGAAGTGGGCGGCGCTGATCGATCGCGCGCAGCCGGATCGGGGCGCTACGAAAAATGGCGCTCGAGCGGTGTCCCTGCAACCTCGCGCCGGAGCTCGTCATAGTTCGCGACGGCGTCTTCGAGGTTGATTGCCCCGAGCTTGACCGTATCGGTGCTGAGATCCGCAACGGCGCGCACGCCCAGGAACCGCTGAACCAGCGCGAGGACTTCAGTGGCGTTCGCCTCCAGGTCTTCGTAGCAGACCTCGAGGATCTCGTGATCGGTGAAGTCGCGGGCGATCTCCTCAGATATTCGGTGGCAGTGACTATCCATCTTCGCGAGTTGCTCACGCGTCACGACGATGCCGCAGCGCGTGGCGTCTTCGGTGTTGATGCTATTCCAAGTGCCGGACCGGCGCGCGTTCATGCCGGACACGAGCAGGCGAAGGATGTTGCGTCGGCGGAGGTGCAACACTTTGATCTCGCTGGCCGCGACGACGTGCTTTCTACACAGGCTGTCATCCCAGTGGTCGGGGTGCGTCTTGAACCCCACTGCGCGCACCCCGTCGGGGTCGCGCTGATAGCGGCGGCGCGGGATGTCCAGGCGCTCCTCGCTGGTGAATATGCGCTCGATCATGGGTATCGAGGATTCCGCGTGGGGGTCGAGGGCCTTCGATGACCTGCGATTGAATACACCGCCGTAGCACTGGATCTGCGGGTGGGAGTCCAGCAGGCACACGAGGAGGGTGGTGCCGGAGCGCTGAAGTCCTGTGACGAGGAATCGAGTGCGGTCCATGGCGGCCTCAGAATGCCTGTTGCTTGGAAAATAGTTTGGCGAGAGTGCTCGCTCTCAGCCCGAGCGGACAGGCGTTTCGAGCGGGACCCCGCTATCGGGGGGGGAGGGGGGGGGATTTGACATAATGCTACTTCTCGGACCACGCGAAAATCCAGCATAAACTACCCCTATGCTCCCGTCGCGTCTCTGTCAACTCGACCCCCGTAGCGGGGGGGGCTCCTGTCGAAATGCAGCGCGAGCGCGCTGCATGGATCTAGTCGCGCGTCGTCGTCGAGTCGGTTTCGCAATGCCTTCCAGCTGGAAACCGCACAACTACGCGCTCCGTTAGTCGCGATATCCGCGGCGAAAGAGCTGGTCCGCCGGGGTCGTTTCCAGCAGCTCGACCGCGCGCGTGAGCGCTCTGTCCGCGCTGAGCGCGCGTTCCAGGCCGATGTTGCAGACGGCGATCGCCTGTTCGAGCGCTTCGACTGGACGCGGGCGACGACCGCTGCTGCCGGCGATCAGCACGTTGGCGAGGTAGCCGAGCTCTTCGATGCGCTGGGAGAAGACCTCGGGTTTCTGCAGTCGCAGCTCGACCAGCGCCGCCTGCAGTAGCTGCACCGGCTTCTCCGCGGCGGTCAGCTGCGAGCGCTCGACCCGGGCGCGCTGGCCGCGTTTCTTCGCAGCCGCGGGCCCGGCCGCCAGCGCAGCCATTGGCTGCTGCCGCGTCGGCTCGACTACGGCGGCGTCCTCGAGCAACTGCACGAGCTTACTCACGTCGGCGGCAGGCCCAGCCAGCTTCGTGCCGCTCGCGCGCGCCGCGCCGTCGGCCGGCCGCGCCGGCTTCTCTTTCGCCAGCGCGCGAACGTAAGCCTTTGTCATGGGGTCGCGCGTCTCGAGCTGCTCGCCGCGCCGCGCCAGCTCGAGAAAGCTGCGCGCATCCGCCGGCGCGACGAAGCCCTCGGCCGCGCGCCGATCCTCGCGCTCGCCCGCCACGTCGCCCTCCAGCATCTCTTCCGACGTCAGTACCTCGTACAACCCACCTCGCTCCTCGATGTACTCCGAGCTGAGCGAGCAGCACTGCTCCAGGATCGCGCGCAGCAGGTCGTGACAGTCGCGATCGAGCGCGAGGAGCGCGGCCCAGACCACGTCCCAATGCATCGGATCGCGCGCCAGCAAGCGAAACTCTTCCCATTCTTCGAACAGCGGCGCGTCCAGCGCGCGTTCGAGGCGCTCGAAGTCCTCGCTCGGTTCGCTGAAGCGCTCCCCCAGCGCATCCATGTCCACCACCAGCAACAGGCGATGCACCGCGAGCGTGAGCAGGTCGCGTGGCAACGCACACAACTGTTCGATCAGGAAGCCTTCGCCGCTCTCGAACATGATCTCGAGCCAGAGTGCGAAGCGCTCGGGCCGGAACTGCTCGTCTTCGCCCGGAGCCGCGGCGCGCCACAGATCCTGATCGAACACGCCCTGCAGCTGCTCGCTGCTGGCCAGCGCCACTAGCTCGCCGGCATCTTCGAGACCGACGCGATCGATCAGCCTGCCGAGCACCGGCGCGGGCAGATCGCGCACAGCGGCCACCAGCTCGGGCCGATCCAGGATACGCATGAGCAACTGCGTCGACGACGTACGCTGAGTACGGGCGAGCGAGGTCATACGGGACTCCCTTCGTACGTTTGCCGGAGCCCATTCCGTCGCGGCGCGCCGAACTGGATTTCAATCCAGTTCGGGTGGAATCGACATTCTCGGTGCTTCGGCGCCGCGAGCCTAGCTGGCCGAGCACCGCCCGCGGGAACTCCCGCGCTATGTGCAAGCGGACCGACTCGGCGCGAGACCGGCTTCCAATGAAATCGCGGGGTTGGCCGCGATGCAGTGGCCGATGCCCCGCCGGCGCTCGCGCACCGACGCGATCGGGCCGAGGTGCACCTGCGGGGACGCGCCAGAATCGATCAGGCGCCGCGATCCCGGCCCGGCAGCGCCTCGAGCATCGCCCCTGAACGCGTGGTGTGGCCAGCCCGCGGGAACCGGGTGAGGGCCTACGGTCGCTGCGCCCGGCCCTCGCGCAGCTGCGCGCGCCGCGTTAGTTAGAGCTAGCGCGGCAGCACGTCGACAGCGCGCTGGCGGAGCCAGTGGTCGGCGAGCACGAGGCATACCATCGCTTCGACCATCGGGACGGCGCGCGGCAGCACGCAGGGGTCGTGACGCCCCTGGGCCTCGAGTGTGGTCGCGCGGCCGTCGCGGGTGACCGTCTGCTGCGCCTGGAGATCGTGGCGGTCGGCTTGAATGCGACGCGCACGACGATGTCTTCGCCGTTGCTGATGCCGCCCTGTACGCCACCCGAGCGGTTGGCGGCCGTGCGCGGCCGACCGTCCGCGCCGGGCACGAACGGATCGTTGTGTTCGATCCCGGTCATCTGCGCGCCGGCGAAGCCGCTGCCGATCTCGAAGCCCTTCGACGCGGGGAGCGACAAGAGGCCGCGCGCGAGGTCGGCCTCGAGCTTGTCGAATACCGGCTCGCCGAGGCCCGCCGGCACCCGGCGCGCGACGCACTCGACTACCCCGCCGAGCGAGTCGCCGCGCGCGCGCGCGGCGTCGATGATCGCCGCCATCTCGTCGGCAGCGGCCGCGTCCGGGCAGCGGACCAGGTTCGCTTCGACGGCGGCGAGCGTCACAGCGCCCGGATCGATCTTCGCCTCGACGTCGCGCACGCGCCGCACCCAGGCCAGCACCTCGACGCCGGCGGCGGTCGCGAGCAGCTTGCGCGCAATCGCGCCGGAGGCGACCCGGCCGATCGTCTCTCGCGCGCTCGCGCGCCCCCCGCCCTGCCAGTTGCGGATGCCGTACTTCTGTTCGGTGGTGAAGTCGGCATGGGAGGGCCGGTAGACGTCCTTCATGTGCTCGTACGCGCTGGGCCGCGCGTCCTGGTTGCGCACGAGCAGCCCGATCGGCGTTCCGAGTGTCAGGCCCTCAAATACGCCCGACAGGATCTCGACCCGATCGTCCTCCTGGCGCGGCGTCGTCAGACGGCTCTGTCCGGGCCGCCGCCGGTCGAGGTCGCGCTGGATCTCGCTGGCGTCCAGCGGCAGCCGCGGAGGGCACCCGTCGACCACGACGCCAACGCCGCCGCCGTGGCTCTCGCCGAAGGTCGTGATCGAGAAGGTGTGGCCGAAGCGGCTCGTCACGGTTGCGAAGATACACCCCTCGTCACGGGGCGCGCTGCGGGCGCCGCAACAGCACGAGCGTGCTGCCGCCGCCGTCGCGCGGATCGCGCGCGAATGCGAGCACGGCGTCGGCGAGCGGCGCCTCGGTCAGCCACTCGGGCAACCGCTCGCGCAGCACCGCACCCGACTCCGAATGGCGCCCGCGACCGTGGATCACGCGCGCGCAGCGGATGCCCTCGGCGCGCGCACGAGTCAGGGCGTCGCGCACGTGCCGCCGCGCCGCGCGCGCGTCGAGGCCGTGCAGATCGACGTCGCATTCGGGCGCCGGGTCTGCTCGGGCGAGCCGCGCCAGCGTCTTCGCCGCGAGGTCGGCGACCCGCCCGGAGCCCTCGCCCGCCGTGACGAAGCGCCGGGGCTTTGGGCGCGCCGGCGCCGAGCGCGGCGCGGGCTCCGGGTCCGGCCGCCGTTTGTCGCGGCCGGCGAGCGGCCGCACGCCTGGCAGCGAGAAGGCGTCCGTCTCGTCGTCCCGCCGCCGCCCGGTGCCGCTCATCGGCGCACGAACGCGAGCGCCTTGCGGGTCGGACCCCCGAGCGGGAGCGCCGCGAGCTCTTCGCCCGACACCCAGCGGTGTGCGTCCCAGCCCGAGCGGCGCACGCGACCCGCCCCGGGCTCGCAGCGGTAGACGCGCAGCCGCAGCAGCCGGTGCGTGAAGGCGTGCTCGACGCAGCCCAGCAGCTTCGCGCCCGGCACGCCGAGACCTACGCCGTCGCGCAGCGCGCGCGCGAGCGCTTCGTCGGGGCTCTCGCCGTCGCGCATCTCGCCGCCGGGCAGCTCCCACAGGCCACCGAGCAGGCCGCGCTGGGGTCGCTGCACCGCCAACACACGCCCGCGTCGCAGGACGATGCCGGCCACCGCCTCCATGCGCCGCGGCGCGGCCGCGCGCGACTTCACCGGCAGCGCCTCGGCGCGCCCCTCCGCGTGCGCGACGCAGCTGCGCCTCCACGGACACGCGCTGCAGCGCGGTGCGCGGGGCGTGCACAGCGTGGCGCCGAGCTCCATCAGCGCCTGATTGAGGGCGCCGGGCTCGTCGCCGCGGGCGAGCCGCTCCGCTTCTTCCCACAGGCGGTGCTGCACCGGGACGCTCTTCACGTCTGCATCGATCCCGAGCAGGCGCGTCAGCACGCGCGCCACGTTGCCGTCGACCACCGGCTCGGGCTTGTCGAAGGCGATCGAGGCCAGCGCACCGGCCGTGTAGCGGCCCACACCGGGCAGCTCGCGCAGCGCGGCGACGTCGTCGGGCAGTCGGCCCGCGTGGCGCTCCACGACCGCCTGCGCGGCGCGGTGCAGGTTGCGCGCGCGCGAGTAGTAGCCGAGGCCCGCCCACAGCGCGATCACGTCGTCGGCGTCGGCTGTTGCCAGGGATTCGACGTCGGGGAAACGCTCGACGAAGCGCTCCCAGTACGGGATCACCGTCTCGACCCGCGTCTGCTGGAGCATCGCCTCGGAGACCCAGATCGCGTACGGATCGCGCGTGCGACGCCACGGCAGATCGCGGCGGTTGGCGTGGTACCAGGCGAGGAGCTTCCGGCGCAGCGCGCTGCGCTGGCGCGGATTCATTGCACCTGCGGCTGCGGGTGCAGGTTCGGCTCGACGTGCTCGGTCACCCATTTCGCGTCCCACCACTCCAGCGGATCGACGTAGATGTCGCCGACGAGCAGCGCGAAGTGCAGGTGGTCGCCGCCGGCGAGACCGGTCGCACCTGTCAACCCCAGCACCTGATCGCCCTCGACGCGCGCGCCGGCCTCGACGTCGATCCGGGACATGTGGCCGTAGAGCGACGTGAGCCCGAGGCCGTGGTCGAGCACCACGCAGTTGCCGTAGATCCCGAGATCGCCGGCGTAGAGCACGCGGCCCGCCGCGGACGCCGTGACCGGCGCCGCGGCGAAGGACGCGAGGTCGTAGCCGTAGTGCACGGCCCGCGAGACCTCGCGGTCGTCCACCAGGTAGGTGCGGCGCTCGCCGAATCGGCTCGTCACCTTCGAGTTCGCGAGCTGGTGCAGGTTCCCCGAGAACAGCGGCTCTGGCGCCGTGTCGGCCACCAGCTGGCGGATGCGCGCCTCGTTCTCGGCGCGCACGCGCGTGTTCACATCGTGGAACGCCGCGTCCGGGTTCACCACCGCGCCCTGCGGAGCGAGGCGCGGAACCACCAGCTCGAGGAACGCGGCCGAAAGCTGCACGCGACCCTCGGGCTGCGCGTACGGCTGCACCACCACCGACCA
>CAZPNB010000418.1:0-5690 GCA_964587305.1 uncultured Spirochaetales bacterium
CGGTGGGGTGAGGTCAATTCCGAGCATAACACGGCGCCTGAGCGCTTCTTGGGGCACCTCGTGCGCGACGTTCTCTCCTCCGATCCCCGATTTTGACCCGAAGTCTGAATGATTCGCGCAGAGCGCGAATCAGAACGTCTCAGACGGAGAAATCAGGCCGAGCTCGGACAGGGTCAGCCCCGCCCCGAAAAAGCTGTCAAGACCTTCGCGCGAAATATTTTCGGTCCTCAACGGGATTTGAATCCCGTTGCAACATCGGACAGCCCTTCAATCCCCTCGATTTGGGATGGGCGCTTCCGATTCCGCTGCCATTCTCGGTCCAATTCAACGAGGACTAATAGAGCCGCGATGCGCGGTAGATGCGAGACGGATGGCACCCGTCGATCCGAGCAGAACGCGGAGCCCAAGCGCCGCTCTTACCGCGAAGCCGGGACGGCCACACCCCGAGAGCTCGAGTCGCCCCGATTCCCGACCTTCCCCCTCTAAAGCGTTCTCCCAGCGTTGCGAAACTCCCGACCGGCCGGGTTGGAGATAACGCGGAGGACCGCTGGCTCACCCGTCCGATCTCCGCTCGGCTGCGCCTCGCTGCGCGCGGAGGACCGCTTGCTATTCGCGTGTGCGGTAGTCGCCGAACGGTTCGTCGCGCTGTTGCAGCGCGCCGGTGAGCCCCTTTTCGCGCGTGGCCTTCAGGAACTCGTGCATGCTCTTCTGGTGCGTGCCGAGTGCGCACAGCTCGGAGCCGACGCGAATGCCGGTGTGGAGACCCATGATCTCCATCTGCCGGTGGACGACCCGCTTGTTGAGCTGCACGAGGTCGGGCGGGACGCTGGCGATCCGCTTCGCGACGTCGAGCACCTTCGCCTCGAGCTCTGCCGCCGGCACGGACGCGTTCGCCCAGCCCAGACGCGCGGCCTCGACGCCGGAGATCGAATCGCCGGTGACCATCATCTCCATCGCCTTGCGCATGCCGACGAACCAGGTGTGGAAGTGGTTGTCGGGCACGCCGAATCGCACGGCCGGGTATCCCATCTCGGCGTCGTCGGCCATGTAGACCAGGTCACAGCACGTCGCGAGCTCGCTGCCACCGGCCAGGCAGTAACCGTGCACCTGCGCGATCACCGGCTTGCCGAGCTCCCAGATGCTCATCCAGCCCGCCGTCACGTGGCGCGGCCAGTGGCCGTCACCACCCGGCGTATACCAGGGATACTCCTGGCCCTCGTTGCCACCGCCGAGGTCGTAGCCCGCCGAGAAGCACTTCCCCGCGCCGCGCACGATCATCACGCGGATGCCGGGATCGGCGTCGGCCTGCTGTAGCGCGCGGAGGATGCCGCCGCGCAGCGCGTGGTTGAGCGCATTGCGCTTCTCGGGGCGGTTCAGCGTGACGCGCCGCACCTGCGGCGCGGGATCGTCGATCAGTACTACGTCGGAGCTCATGGCTTCCTCCCTCGGCTCGATCGGTGAAAACGAACACTAGCCGACCCAGTGCGGCCGATAGCGCAGTCCGAGGTCGATCAGGCGCTGGAGCAGTCGGGTCGGGGGCAGGCCGTCGCGCGCGGCCGAGCGTGCGAAGTCCTCGTGGAAGTCGACGTCGGGATTGGCGTTGACGTCGATCAGCCACGGGCGGCCGGCAGCGTCGATGCGGAAGTCGATGCGCGCGAAGCCCGACAGCCGCAGCACCCGCCACGCGCGGCGCGCGAGCCGCCGGATCGCCTCCGCCGCGCCGGCCGGCAACCGCCGCGCCGGGCCGGAGTGGACCGCGCAGGCGCGGCGGTGCTTCAGGTTCCACTTGATCCGCTCGGTCGCGATCCGCGGCACGCCGTCGCTCTGCCCGTCGAAGTGGGTCTCCCACAGCGGCAGACAGCGCGGCCGGCGATTGCCGAGCAACCCCACCGTGATCTCGCGCCCGTCGATGTAGCGCTCGGCGATCGCGTCGCAGCGGCAGTGCTCGTGCACCCAGGCCACGCGCCGCGCCAGGGCCGGGGCGCCGTGCACCAGCGATCCGCGCCGGATCCCATAGGAGCCGCCTTCGTCGATCGGCTTCACGATCAGCGGGAACGCGAGGTCGCGGCGCTCGCGTCGGCGCCGGCCGCGGCGGAACGTCGCGAACTCGGGCGTCGGGATCCCGTGCCAGGCCAAGAGCTTCTTCGTGATCGCCTTGTCGCGCGTCAGCACGAGCCCCTCGGAGTTGCAGCCCGTGTACGGCACGCCGCGCGCCTCGAGGGCCGCCACCACGTGCGGCTCGTAGCCGCCGGAATCGCGCAGCTCGATCAGCAGGTTGAAGACGACGTGCGGCGCGAAGCGGTCGAGCACCTCGTGCAGCGGAGCGAGGCTCGCGTCGAGGCCGAGCTGTTCGACGTGGTGGCCCTGCGCCTCGAGGCCCCGCATCACGTGATACTCGGTGCGCCACGGCAGCACAGCGCCCTCGCTCCTGCCCGCGATCGAGTCGCGCGCGTACAGCTCGCGATGCGTCAGCAGCAGCACGCGCAGCCGCCTACCCCGTGCAGAGGCCCGCCTGCGCTCGCCTGCGGCTCGCTGCGCGTCGGCCGACTCTCGAGTCGGCCTCCTTGCACGGCTCATCGCAGGCTTCCCGGCGCGTAGGCCGTCCACAGGTTGCGGTCGATCGCAGGCTCGAGGTGCTGGTCCGACCACGGACTCCACGGCTCGCGGTGGACGCGCTGGTAGCCCGCGGCCGCCAGCGCCGAGCGCAGCTCGCCGTCGCTGTGGTAGCGCTCGACGAGGGTGGTCTCGAAGCGCTCGTAGCCGCGGCGACCCCGCCGCGCGTAGCCGACCAAGCGCACCGTCGCGAGGCGGCGCTCCGGGTCCCACTCGCAGCACATCGCGAGATCACCGCCCTCCCCTTCCATGAAGTAGTCGTGACCGCCCCAGTAGTGCTCGTAGCCGAACCGGTTGTGCGCCTCGAAGACCAGGACACCGCCCGGGAGCAGGTTCTCGCGGATCCGGCGCAGCACGCGCACGAGCGGCGCGCGCGCCAGCATGTGGTTGAACACGTCGCCGCAGGCCGACGCCACCGCGCACGGCTCGCGCACGCGGAACGACGCGAGGTCGGCGCGCCGGAAGCGGATCCGGCCCGCCAGGCCCCGGCAGCGGCGCTTTGCGATCGCCAGCATCTCGCGCGAGCTGTCGATGCCGATCACCGGGATCCCCGCGCGGCCCAGCTTCTCGGCGAGCACACCGGTTCCGCAGGCGACGTCGAGCACCCAGGTCCCGCGCGGGCGCGCCGCCGCGATCGGGCGCAGAGCCGAATGGAAGCCGGCCGTCACCTCGAGGTGGTCGGGTGTGTCGTAGACCCGCGCCAGCAGGTCGTAGATGCGGCTCACCGGCAGCGGGGGTTGCGACCCTGGGCGTGCGCCTGCTCGGCGAGCGGGAGGGTCTGGGGGATGCGCTTCTCGAGGTCTTGGATGCGGGTTGCGGGTGAAGGATGGGTCGAGAGGAACTCGGGTGGGCGCTGCCCCTTCGAGGCCGCCTCCATGTTCTGCCACAGCGGCACGCTCTGGCGCGGGTCGAAGCCGGCGCGCGCCATCAGGTCGAGGCCGATCAGGTCGGCCTCGCTCTCGTGTGTGCGGCTGAAAGCCAGCACACCCACGTTCGCACCCAAGCCCAGCGCCCCAAGGGCCAGGCCGTGGAGCGGGCTCGACGGATCGCCGGCCGCCCCGAGCACCGCGCCGGCGAGCTGGGCGCCGCCCTGGATCGCGATCTGGTCGGACACCCGCTCGGCGCTGTGGCGCGCCAGCACGTGGGCCACCTCGTGGCCGAGCACTGTCGCGAGCTGGTCCTGGTTCTTCGCCACCCCGAGCAGCCCGGTATGGACTCCGATCTTCCTGCCCGGCAGAGCGAACGCGTTGGCGGTCTCGTCCTCGAACACGAGCACCTCCCAGGCGCCCTGGCTCTCTTCCGCTGTGAGGGCGTTCGTGATCGCGCGGGCCACACACGTGACGTAGGCGTTCTTCACTGTGTCGCTCGACGTCTTCTGCTCGGTCTTGAGCTGCTCGAATGCCTCCACGCCCATCTTGTCCATCTCTTCGTCGCCGACGAGCATCACCTGCCAGCGCCCGAGCGGCGACGTGGCACAGCCGGCGAGAACGGTGAGCAGGCCGGCGAAGAGAACTCGGGTGATCTGCATGCGTCGTACCCCCCCCCACGCGCGCCCGGCGGCGCCGTCGTCGTCAGCGCGCGGCGTTTCGCGCGAGCTTCCATGCGTCGTCGGCTCGCTGCCGCACCAGCACGCCGTACTGATGAGCGTGCTCCGAGCTCGCGTTGCCGTCGAGGCCGCGCTTGTAGACGCCCTGCACGATCGCGGCGGAGCGGAACATCACGAACACCATGTAGAACGCCCAGTGCTCGATCGCGCCGCGGTCGGCGAGCTGACAGTAGCGAGCAACGAAGCGCTCCTCGCTGGGAACGCCGAGAGCCGAGAGATCTGCGCCGACGAGCGTGCTCCCGGGCGTTGCCTCGCCGTGGTAGCTCTGACAGAAGTAGGCGAGGTCGGCCAGCGGATGACCGAGCGTAGAGAGCTCCCAGTCGAGCACCGCCGCGATCCGGGGCTCCGTCGGATCGATGATGCAGTTGCCCAACCGGTAGTCGCCGTGCACGATGCGCGTCTCGTCGGAAGCCGGAACGTTCTTCGGAAGCCATTCCATCAGCGCGTCCATCGACGCGATCTCGTCGGTCTTCGAGTCCTGGTATTGGCGGCTCCAGCGGGAGATCTGGCGGTCGTAGTAGTTGCCGGGGCGGCCGAAATCGGCGAGACCTACCGCCTCGGGGTCGACTCCGTGCAGCGCCGCGAGCACCCGGGCCAGGTCGTCGTAGAGCGCGCCCCGCTCGGCGGGCGTGAACCCAGGCAGCCGCGGATCCGCGATCACACGACCCGGGACGTGCCGCATCACGAAGAACGCGGTGCCGAGCACGGCATCGTCCAGGCAGAGCGCAATCGTCTCGGGAACCGGCACGCCGCTCTCGCGCAGGGCGGTCATCACGCGGTGCTCGCGATCCACCTGGTGGGCCGACGGCAAGAGCTTTCCCGGCGGCTTCTTGCGCAGCACGAAGCGCTGCGAGCCCCGCTCGACCAGGAACGTGGGGTTCGATTGCCCGCCCTCGAACTGCGACACAGCGAGCCGGACGGATCCGCCGAGCCGCTGATCGAGGAAGGACGCGAGCGCGCGCTCGTCGAAGCGGTGCGCCGGACGGACGGGAGTGAGTTCGGGCAGGCCGATCATCGTCCAGGATCTTCCCACCGCGCTTCGTGCGGAGCAATGCCCGCGTCGAGCGGGTAGGATGCCGCCGGGAGGACGCGCGATGGCCCTGCGATTCAATCACATGGAGCTCACGCTGCCCCCGGGCGGGCTCGACGACGGCACGCGTTCCGCGATTGCGCGCTTCTACGGCGAGGTCTTCGGCTGGCTGCCGCTCGACGTCCCGATCCTCGGCCAGAAGGCGCTCCTGCTGCGGACCGACGAGGAGACGAGCCAGTTCGTCCTCGTCGCCGAGAGCAAGAAGCCGGCCAGTGTGCCCGGGTACGACCACCTGGGCCTCCTGCTCGAGACCCGCGCCGAGGTCGATCGCGCGCTCGAAGCGATCCGCGGCTGGCGGGCGCGCGACGAGCGGGTGCAGATCAAGGAGTATCAGGACCTCGCGCAGGGGGACGTCACGGTGCATGCGTTTTACGTGCGTTA
>CAZPNB010000419.1:0-5199 GCA_964587305.1 uncultured Spirochaetales bacterium
GACCGCTTGCTTTCCGATCTTCGCTCGGCTGCGCCTCGCTGCGCGCCGGACGGCTTGCCAGGTCGCCGCCGCGCGCGGACAGGCCGCGAAACAACAGGTCGGCCGACTCGTCGACGGCGCGCCGGCAGGCCGATTCCGAGAGCAGGCCGTTCGCCCAGCTGATGCGTGCCCCGCTCGCCGCGTGGAAGAGCGCGCGGCCGGCGGCCAGCGGGTCGATGCCCGGTGCCAGATCGCGCCGCCCCGATTGCAGGATCTCGGTGAGCAGGCCGATCGCGCGGTCTTGCAGCGCGAGCGCGCGACGCGCCACCGGGGCCTCGCGATAGGTCGTGGCGCGCAGCGCGATCACGACCAGGTCGGCGTCGGATGCGAGCAGCTCGTGCGACACTTCCAGGAATCGCTGCACGCGCTCACGCGTCGGTGCGGCGCGATCGTCGGCGTTCCGAAAGCGGAGCCACGCCTCCTCCTGGAGCTCGGCCAGCTCGAGCACCAGCAGCTCGTGCTTGGAATGCACGTGGCGGTAGACCGAGCTCGCGCCCATGCCCGCTCGCTCGCCGATCGCGCGCAGCGTTGTGCCGTCGAAGCCGCGCTCGCGAAACAGCTCGCGCGCGGCGGCTCGGATCCGGGCGCGGCTGCGGCGACCCCGCACCAGCCGCCCATCGTCGGGCCGCGGGCGCTTGGCCAGCGTCACCGGTTGCGCAGCTCCGAGGGCGGCGCGAGCAGCAGCTCGGGGCTCTCGAGGCGCTGCTGGACGCCATTCGTGTAGCCGTACGAGTAGAGTCCATCCTCGATCCGTTCGTCGTAGGTCCAGCAGAGGCTGATGATGCGACGTCCCAATGGGCCCGGCTTGACGCGCCCCATCACGCAGAACGACGAGCAGGTGCCGCGCTCCCACAGGTGGTGGAAGCCCGCGTCGTGTCCAACCGACCCGAGGTTCGCGACGAAGACCGACGTGAAGAGCGGGTCGGGCTCGATGATCGCGTTCGGCAGCAGCCCGAACCGGTCGATCGCGTCGGCCGCGCGCACCAGCGCTCCGGTCAGCGCGTTCGGCAATCGGAGCAGCAGGCTCGTCTCCTTGTCGCTCACCGACTGAACGCCGCGGCGCGCCGGTCGCAGCAGCGCGTAGATGCCGTCGATCATCGCGTCGAGCGACTCCCGCTCGGGCTCGAAGCGGCGTTTGATCGTCAACAGCGGTGCGCCGTCGACCATCTCGCGCTTCGCGCTGAACGTCAGGTGGATCCCGCGGTGCTGCCACAGCCGGCCGCCCTTCACGAAGCGGTTGCACCCCGGCCGCAGCTCGAGCCCCTGAGAGAGCGAGCGCAGCAGCAGGTGGAAGAGCGTCGCCGGGCGGTCCACGGGCCGCTCGCGGTTGCGCTTCTCGAGGAACTCGAGCGCCGCTTCCACGTCGACGTCCTGGGGCAGGTGGAACACCGAGTCGTTTCGACGCGGCGACACGTGCGGCATCATGCGCCGCATCGGGGCTGCGTCGCGAACGAGGGTGGCGTCGGGCCGGCGACCAAACATGGTTCGGAGACTCCGGGTCAGGCGCCTTCGCGCGACGCCGGCGGCGAGTTGCTCGGCTCGCTGGGAAGATTGAGCACTTCACGCGGAAAGGCGTTGACCAGGAAGCTCACGACGTCGCGGACGGAGATCACGCACACCGGGCGGTGCTCGTCGTCGACCACCGGAACGTGGCGGAATCCGCCGACCGACATCTTGTTGAGTACATACGCGACCGTCGCGCGCGCGGACAGGTTCTCCGGATTTGGCGTCATCACCTCGCCGATCGGCAGCGCTGCCGGGTTGCGGCTTTTGTCGACGATCCGGAACAGCACGTCGCGCTCGGTGAAGATCCCGATCAGCTTGCTGCGCTGCGTGCCGTCGTCTGTCACCAGCACGCAGCCGCGGTGTTCGCGCTGCATCGCCCGCATCGCGTCGGTAACGGTGGCCTCCGGCGAGAGCGTGATCGGACGCTGCACCGGAATCACGCCGAGCGGCTCGCGCAAGAGGCCCGCATCGAATCCCTCCGACAGACGTCGCTTCGGCTCGGAGTAGCTCTCGTCGCCCTCGTCGTCTCGAACGTAGACCACGGTTTGCCCTCCGCTACGGCATCCCACCATTGTGCTTCGGGGTCGGCCCCGGCGCCGGCCACCTCCTTTGTACCACCGAACCGCAGCGTCACCAACCGACAGGCAACTCCGCTACCAGGCACATGGAATTCAAGGAGCTTTTCTCGGTTCCGGCGCCGAGTCGGGGCGCGCGATACCCGGCGAGACGCGTTCGATCGTCCGCTTTTCTATTGATCGGCGCGATCCGAGGCGCGTATAACGGACCGCAGGTTTCGTTCCGGCGGAGGACCCAGATCGAGTGTTCGTTCCGTGGTCGATCGCGCCCTTCGGGCGGTGATTCCACGGGTCGGCAAACGAACACCGCTGGGTGTCGCTGTGCATTCGAGGTGGAGCACGCGGCATCCGCCGGAGCGTCGGCGCCCGGGAGAGTGCGTGCTCTTCCGGGCGCCGCTCCTTCAGGCCCAGGCCGTTCTTGCCGACTTGAAGGTGGAAACCGTATCGGCGATGGTCCCACCATCCTCGAACCTGCGCCCAGGAGATCAGCATGGCGACCGCGGTCGTGAACACTCTCGACGGACTCGACCAGGAGCTCGAGACCATCCTCACCTCGTTCGACACCAGCTATGCCTGGAACTACGGCAGCTTGAAGGAGGGGCTCCGCGATCTGTACGAGAAGTCCAAGCGCGAGCAGTGGAACGGCACCACCCAGCTCGCCTGGGACACCGACGTCGACCCCGAGAGTGAGATCATCCCGGCGGGTATCAACCCGCTGAAGGACTATCCGCCGTATCAGAAGCTCGACGCAAAGGAGTTGGCACGCTTCCGCCACGCGCAGCTCTCGTTTCAGCTCTCGCAGTTCCTGCACGGGGAGCAGGGCGCGATGATCGTCGCGTCCCAGCTCGTCGGCGGCGTTCCGTTGATCGAAGCGAAGTTCTACGCCAGCTCGCAGACGATGGACGAGGCGCGCCACGTCGAGGTGTTCGGCCGTTACCTGCGCGAGAAGCTGGAATGGGAGTGGCCGATCAACAAACGATTGAAGGAGCTGCTCGACGCGACGATCCTGGACAGCCGCTGGGACTTCAAATATCTCGGCATGCAGGTGCTGATCGAGGGGCTCGCGATGGCGGCGTTCGGCAACCTGTTCCAGATCGCGCAGGAGCCGCTGCTCCGCGAGCTGCTCAAGTACGTGATGCGCGACGAGTCGCGCCACGTCGCGTTCGGCGTGCTATCGCTGCGCGACCACTACGACGACATGCCCGCGAACGAGCTCGCCGATCGCGAGGACTTCATCATCTACGCCTCCGAGCTGATGCGCGACCGCCTGGTCGGCGGCGATCTCGCGCTGGCGATGGGCTGGAACGTCGAAGAGGTGCAGCACGAGGTGCTGAGCTCCGATGTGGGGAGGCTCTTCCGCAGCATGCTCTTCCAGCGGATCGTTCCGAACCTGAAGAAGCTGCGCCTCCTGACGCCGAAGGTCCGCGAGGCCTACACGCGGCTCGGCCTCATCCAGTTCGAGGACTTCGACTCGGACGCGGCGGACCGGAAGCTGGGGTTCCTGTAGCAGCCGGGACGAACTCACGAAACGACGCGCTGTAGCTCATGCGGTTCAGGGCCCACCATGCGCGTAGGCCAGGCGCGGCGGCTCTGGTTCTGATGCGGTCCCAGCCGTCCCACACGGCGTCGTCGATTGCGCCTTGCTCGTGCTGGTAGAAGATATTCTCGTAGTTCCGAACCCTGCCGAGCATCAGCAATCCGATCGCCTCGGCGATCGCCGCGACGGCATCCCAGTTCATCACTTCCGGTCTGCGCTTCGCGCTGCTGCCGCGGCGACTTTCGCGTTGATCTCCGTCTGGAGCTTCTTCGACCGCTCCCGATCGCCGGCGCTCAGCACGCCGTTCAACTGCTCGACGTCCTTCGCGGCAGCCGCTTCGCCAGCCTCCACCGCGACGGACAGCCAGGCGTGGGCGAGGACGCGGTCGACGGGGACGCCGGTTCCCTCGGCGTAGGTGACGCCGAGCAGCCTCTGGGCGCTCCGCTGACCCTGCTCGGCCGCGCTCACCGTCCAGCGGAGCGAATCCGCGGTGTCCTTCTCGATGCCGTCGCCTTTGCGCAGTCGCACGGCGAGGACGAGCTGCGCATCCGGCTGGCCCGCTTCGGCCGCGAGCCGCAGCAATCGAATCCCCTCTTCGATATTCCTCTCGACTCCGTCGCCTGCAAAATGGGCCATCGCGAGGTTGAAGCGCGCCTCGGGATTGCCGAGCTCACTGGCTCGGCCGTACCACTTTGCGGCTTCATCGACGTCCTTCTCGGTGCCGATTCCCCGCCCGTAGAACAGACCCAACAAGTTCGCGGCCTTCGATTGTCCCTGCTCGGCCGCTTCCCGGATCCAGTGGAAGGCCTGCACAAGATCCTTGGGGACGCCCTGACCTTTGCCATAGCACTCGCCGAGGCGCGCCTGCGCGTCCCGGTCGCCGGCTTTGGCACCGACGAGCAGCCAGCGAGCGGCCTCTGCCGCGTCCGGCTCCCCGAACGCTCCGGCATCGGTCAGATCGGCCAGCCGTACTGCCGCCGAGCCGGCGCCGTTCTCCGCCGCCGCGACGTACCACCGCCTGGCCTCCGAGAGGCTGGCCTCGACGCCGTCGCCGCGCTCGTAGAGTCCAGCCACGCGCTCCTGCGCCGTCGCGTATCCTCCGTCGGCGGCAGCGCGCGTCCACCGGAATGCCTCCGCCGGGTCCGGCTCCATGCCGAGGCCCCGTCCCGCGAGCCACGCAAGATTCAGCTGGGCATCCGCGTGGCCCTGTTCGGCCGCGGCGCGAAACCAACGAGCGGCCTGGGCGAAGTCGAGGCCCGGGCCGTGGTGCGAGGTGTGGAGCAGCCCGAGCCAGTTTTGGGCGGCCGGATGACCGCGCAGAGCTGCGCGGCGAAACCAGTCCGCGGCCTTCCCGAGGTCGCGCAGGGTTCCGAGCCCTTCCTGATGCGCGAGTCCCAGCGCCACCTGGGCCTCGAGCGAGTCAGCGTCGGCCGCGCGTTGCAGCCATACCAACGCCCGAAACTGGTCTTCGCGAACGCCGTCACCGCGGTCGAGACGCTGGGCGAGGGCGAGCCACAGCTCGGCGCCGCCCGCCTCGGCCTC
>CAZPNB010000420.1:0-2701 GCA_964587305.1 uncultured Spirochaetales bacterium
TGGATAAAACTTTTGGTCGATGCGATCGCCACCGCCGGGTACTTGTAATCCAGGCTTTCGAAATCGGCCAGCTCTTTGAAGCCGGCTTTCTTAGCGACGGTGAGCGCCGGCGGAGAGATCGAGCCACCGGAGATGGCGCCGGCCTTCATGGCGGTCACCAATTCCGGAATGCCGCCGATCTGCACGATCGTCACGTCTTTGGTCGGGTCCAGGCCAAACTTCCTTAAGTAGCGGCGGATGACCAAATCGCTGAGCGCGCCGAATCGGCTCACGCCGAAACGTTTTCCTCTCAAGTCCTCGGTCCCTTTGATGTCCGGCGTTACCACGAAACTCTGCGGGATGATCGGCACTAATGTAAGAATGTTGACCGTATCGGCGCCCTGCAGGGCCGCCTGAATGGTGCCGTTGCCGCCGAGTTGAATCATCGGCGCCTCACCGGCGATCAGGGCGGCGGTGATCGTCGATGCGCTGCGAATCAATACCAGGTCGACATCGAGGCCGTATTTCTTATAAAGGCCGGCTTCGTAGGCGATCCACGTTGCCAGCGACCAAGAGCTCTCAGCAGAATAAGCGGCATGCAGCTTGGTGCGCTGCGCGGATGCACTGGGCGCCAGGGTCAAAGATAACAGAAGCAGCGCCGACACGCGCGTAAACAGATTTTTCATAAATCCTCCATGCTAATAACCTTCGCTCCAGGTAATCTCGACACCGAGCTTTTGTTGCCGCGCCCTGGCGAGGATCAAATCGGCGATGGCCAGCTCGGCGACTCCCTGCCCACCGTTGTTCTTGAACACCGTAATATCCCTCGCACTTCCTCTCCCCGGTTTTTCGCCAACGACAATTTCCCCCAGCTCGGCGATTGCTGCCCAGCTAAGTTGTCCCGCTTGAACTTGATCGTAGATATCGCCCTGTTGATCCTGGCGTGCCAACTCGCGCGAAGCGATAGCGATCATCGCGGCACGCTTCAATGTTTCATCGTCGAGCTCGCGCCGCTTCCGGGGGATGACGCCGGCCTCGACCATGCCAACATTGCTGCCGACGATGGAAGTCACATGCATGCCCTCGTGCAGCCATGCGCCTGAGAACACCGGCACATTGGTATTGGTCGCAGCGAGCACGATATCAGAGCGCGTCATGGCCGATTGCACGTCGTCAACCGCGACAACTTCAAGTTGCAGCGCCTGCGCCATTTCCTCGGCAAATTGTTCACGGTGTTCGCGGGTCGGACTGAAAACCGAAACTCGTTTGAACTGGCGGATCGCCTGCATGGCGAGCAAATGACTCCGCGCTTGTTTGCCGGAGCCAAGCAAGAGCAGTTCGCTGGAATCGCTCCGGCTCATCCATTTCGTGCCGACGGCGCTGATCGCCGCGGTCATCAGATCGGACGTCCTAAGCGGCACGCCTTCTTTGGTCAAGCCGCGCCGGGTCGATGACAGGATGATCGCCGCTGGGGCGGCGTTCTCGATATCGAACAGCACGTCGACCAGCGGGCTCCGTGATGGATAGGTTTGCACGCCGCCGCTCACGGCGAGAATCTCGCTCTGGATGCGCAAGCCGATCATGCCGCGCGACGGCAGCGCCGCCGGCATGGTATTTAACCGCGCAGCGCCGAAATGGAGCCGGCGCCGGGTCAAATTGATGTCGGGATGCTTGCCCCAATCGGCAAACGCTTGCTCGACAGCGTCAACCGCTTCCGCCATCGATAGCAGGCCTTCCACTTCGTCGGGTCGAAGGATCAGCATTTTAGTTATCGCCGAATTCAGGGTGAGGGCATGAAGCCCTTGTCCATCCACTGGGTCAAATCCGCGCCGAACCACTCGCTCGGCAGCTCGCGCCCCAAGCCTTGATTCTTGCAGGCTTCGTAAATCAGCGCGCCAGTGGCGGCGAATTGGATGCCGACGCCGGTGTTGCTCTTATAATAAATAATCTGCCGATCGCTCTGCCGGCCGGAATGCGCGCCGATCAGAATTTGGCCCAGCTCCGAGACTTTATCCCAGCCGAATCTACCCGCGTCGATGAGATCGAGCAGTTCGCGCTGTTGATTGGTGAGCGCCGTCTCGATGTTATTCATCACGATGAAATCCGCGCGCAACATCGTCGTCGCGTCCGCTTCGCTGCGCCGGTGCACGCCGTCAGTGTTGGCGATGGTGGTCACCAGTTGCCCTGGTTCCAGCCAGTTGCCGTTGAAGACCGGCTCGCTGGAATTGGTCGCGCACATGACGATGTCCGACCCTTTCACCACCGCCTCGGCGCTGGTGACCGGCTGCACTTCCACGTTTAAAAGTTCCGTCATCTCTTCGGCGAATCGATCGCGATGCTCTTTGTTAGGACTATAAACTCTGACGGCCTCGATGTCGCGCACGGCGCAAATCGCTTCAAGGTTGGTCCGCGCTTCGTTGCCCGAGCCGAATATACCGACGACCTTGGCATTCTTTCGCGCCAATGCGCGATTGGCGACGGCAGTGGTGGCGCCGACCCGGATCGCCGACATGCTGAAATCATGGATCAAGGCGAGCATTTCACCGGTTTGTAAACTAAATAACATCACGAAGCCCCAGCTCCGTTTCAAAGGCGAAGGAAAGTCTAAGCGCCGACCACCGGCGACGACATGTTCTTGGACGATGGTCGAGTCGTAGCGAAGCGCCGCCACCCCCGAGCTCGGCACCGCGCCGGGAATGATGTTGGCCATGTAGCCGAGCTT
>CAZPNB010000421.1:0-2826 GCA_964587305.1 uncultured Spirochaetales bacterium
CTTGCCGCCCCACGCGTCGAAGCCGAACGACAGCGCGAGCCGGTCGCCGGCGCCGTCCTCGACGAAAATGGGCGCACTGTCGCGCAGCCAGGAATCGTTGGTCGGAACGTGGTGGAACCGCAGGCCGCGATCGGGATCCACACCGGCGGCGGCGAGCTGCTTGCGGGCCGCTTCCTCCATCGCCTCGTCGCCTACCAGCAGCTCGACCTGCTCGCGTCCCTGGAGCGCGCGCACGATCTCCAGATACTCCGCGCGCGCGGCCTCGAGGTGCCCGGGCCAAGTGCCCGGCGCGTGCGGCCACGCGAGCCACGTCGCGCGGTGGGGCTCCCATTCCGCCGGCCAGCGCACGTCCGATCAGTCTCGCATCCGTTTGGTGATGTCGGCGTAGGCGTCGATCCGGCGGTCGCGCAGGAACGGCCAGTTGCGGCGCACCGCTTCGATCGCCGCGAGATCGCAGTCGACCAGCAGCGTCTCCTCGCGGTCCGACGCCGCGCGCGCCAGCACGCGCCCAAACGGGTCGGCGACGAACGAGCCGCCCCAGAAGCGGATGCCGTCCTCGCGTCCGACCCGGTTCACGGCCGCCACGAACACCCCGTTCGCGATCGCGTGGCCGCGCTGGATCGTCTCCCACGCGTCGTGCTGCGCGGCGTCGGTCGCGTCGCCCTCGTCGAACTGCCAGCCGATTGCGGTCGGATAGAACAGGATCTGCGCGCCGGCGAGCGCGGTGAGGCGCGCGGCCTCCGGGAACCACTGGTCCCAGCAAACCAGCGCGCCGAGCTTCGCCGGCCGCGCGGCGAACGCGCGGAAGCCGGTGTCGCCGGGCGTGAAGTAGAACTTCTCGTAGTAGAGCGGGTCGTCGGGGATGTGCATCTTGCGGTACGTCCCGAGCGACTTGCCGTCGGCATCGATCACGACCGCGCTGTTGTGGTAGACGCCCTCGGCCCGGCGCTCGAAAAGCGGCGCGACGATCGCGATCTCCCGCTCCGCGGCCAGCTTCGCGAGCGCCTCCGTGCTCTCGCCCGGGATCGGCTCGGCCTTGTCGAAGTGGCGCGCGTCCTCGCTCTGGCAGAAGTAGCGGGAGCGGAACAGCTCCGGCAGGCACGCGACGCGGGCACCCTGCTGCGCGGCCGCGTCGATGCGTTCGAGCGCCCGCGCGAGGTTCACAGCCGGGTCTTCTTCCACCCGCATCTGGACCAGCGCGATTCGCAGCGGCGGCGGCATCCGGGTTGCGTAGGCCAGCGGCCCCGGCGCGGCAAGTCCAGGTGTGACCGGATCTGACACGCAGGGAGGAGAGGCTGTCCGAAAAGGCGAGGGAGAACGACCATGGGATCGAATTCGTTCGCTCGGGGTGTGCTCGAGGCCGTCTGCGTGGTGGCGCTGTTCATCGGGGGCGGGCTCGGTTGGGCGGCTGTGCTCGGCGGCGGCGCGCTGCCGGCCGGCAACGAGGCGCCCGCGCGATACTTTCCCGACGTGGAAGAGCCGCCTCCTTCGCCGCGGGTCTGGCTCGTCGACGGCTACAACGTGCTCAACGTTGGCCTGCTCGCCGGGCGCGCCCGCGAAGGCTGGTGGAACTCCGGCTTCCGCGACGAGTTGCTCGGGCGCGTGGAAGCATTCGAGGAGCACGAGGCGGAGATCTTGGTCGTGTTCGACGGCGCGCGACCGACAGACACCGCTCGAGCCGCCGAAGGCGGGGCGCAGCGAGGCCAGCCGTCCGGCGCGCAGCAAGGCGAAGCTGAGCGGAGATCGGACGGGCGTGGCCGCGTGCGTTCGGTGTTCGCGCCGAACGCCGACGAGTGGCTGCTGGCGCAGATCCGCGACCGGGGCGCCGAGGGCATCACACTGGTCACCGCCGATCGCCGCCTCGCCGACCGCGCCCGCCATCGCGGCGCCGAGGTGGTCGCTCCCGCCGAGTTCCTCGCGCGCTGCCGCGCGCTGGGTTGAACGCGGTATCGTCGCCGCTTCATGGTGGGAGGATCCCGCTCCGCACCTTCCCAGGGCGTGAGCCGACTCTCGAAGACCCAACGCTTCGCGCGCTGGGTTACCGATCACCGTTTCCCGCTCGCGCTGGCGCTACTCGGTGCGAGCCTCTTCTTCGCATATCCGATCGTGAACGCCGGCACGTCCGCGATCGGGTGGCCCTTGCCGGGCCCGATCGTGCGAATCGACACGGTCGCGCGCGATCTCTACCCCGACCACCCGTACATCCACGCGCAGGACGCGTTCGCCAGCACTTTCGGCGGCTCGTCGGTGGTCGCCCTCGCGGTGACGGTCGACGGGGGCACGATCTTCCGGCCGGATGTGCTGCGCGCGCTGCGCGAGATCACCCGCGAGCTCGACGGCCACGGCTTCGACCTCCGAAGCGAAGCCCGCAATCGCCGGCGCGACGAGCTCGAACGGGATGGCTCGCTCTCCGCCGACCAGGTGCGCGATCGACTCGACCACGAGTTCCCGCCCTATCCAGTGAACCACGATCAGGTGCACTCGCTCACCCACCCGAGCACCCGCGTGTTCTCGGTATTACCCGACGGCGCGACCGAGCAGGCGGTGCTCGTGCCGGAGGTGCCGCGCACGCAGGCGGAGGCCGACGCGCTGCGCGCCCTCGTGCGGCAACAACCGCCGGCGGTGTTCGACCGCCTCTTGTCGCGCGACGAGCAGGGCGCGCTCGTCACCGCCGGCTTCGTCACCGAGCGCCTCGCGAGCCGAGAGGTGCACCGGGCGGTGTTCGAGCACGTGCAGCGCATCCGCCAGAAGTGGGAGGCAGAGATTCCGGGCCTGCGCGTGTACGTCGCCGGCGACCCGATCGCCACCGGCTGGATCCTGGCCCAT
>CAZPNB010000422.1:0-6136 GCA_964587305.1 uncultured Spirochaetales bacterium
GTCGCGACGCTGCCGGTGAACGAGATCTTGTCCACCCCCGCGTCGACCAGGTCGGCTCCGGTCCGACCATCGCCCATCAGGATCTCGAGCACGCCGTCGGGCAGCCCCGCCTCGGCGAAGAACTCTCCCACCAACGCGGTCGAGTGGGGCGTGACCTCCGAACCCTTCAGCAGCACCGCGTTCCCCGCCAGCAGCGCCTGGGCGGTCTGGTTGATCGCCAGCACGAACGGGCCGTTCCACGGCACGATGATGCCAACGACGCCGAGCGGCTTGTACACGACGCGCAGCTGCTTCAAGAGGCCGAGCATCCCGTGGATGCGCCGGCGCTCGGGGCGCAGGAAGCGGGCCGCGTTCTTGGCGTAGTAGTTGAGCGCGTCGCACGACGCGAACACCTCCATGCCGAACGCCTCGGTCTCGGTCTTACCGGTCTCCCGGATCACCGTCTCGGTGATCCGCTCGTGACGTTCGAGCACCAGTGCGAGCACGCGGCGCAAGAGCGCAGCTCGCTCGGAGATCGGACGGGCGGCCCAGCCGGGCTGGGCCTTGCGCGCGCGCTCGAGCGCGAGCGCGACGTCGCTCTCGGTCATGCACTCGAGCTCGCCGATCGGCTCGCGGTCGACGGGGCTGCGCAGGCGGTAACGGCGTCGGGGTCCTCGGGGCTCGATCGGCTCGTAGATCGCCATGGGCGGGACTCCTCGGGGCAGCGGGGTCGGACCGGGGGGAGGCTAACCACCTCTCGCCCCGCCGCCCGCCGCTGCACTGGGGAGGATCCACCGGGGCGGCGTCACCAGCTTCCCTCCGCGGGCCACCCACCGGCCAGGCAAGCCGCGCTCCACACCGGCGTCGATCAACAATTTTCAATGATTCCAGAAGGTTCAGAGAACGGGCGGACAGGAGGTGGCTCGCGGAGCCGCGCTCCGACCGCCGGTAAACGCCCCGCGACCAAAATGCCCGGGCGGAGCACTTCCGCGCTTCCGGCCGCAGTACGGATATGAGAGACTAGACGCGCGAATCCGCTCCCCCCGCTGCTGGACTGTACCCGAGGAGAGTTCCGTCAATGTCGCCGATGAGTTCGATCTCGCGCCTCGTGGCGCTCTCGGCGTTCGCCACCGTCCTGTGGCTCGCCAGCGCGGCGAGCGCGGACAAGCTGCTGTTCTCCGGTGAGCACGGGATCCGTTTCGCGCAGAACGGCGTGATCAAGGAAGTCGTGGCACTGGGCAACGGTGTCGCGACCGTCAACGGCTCCGCCAGTGGAAGCGGGGTTCTGAACACGCTCGAGCTCACGAGACCGTTCGCAACGATCAGCGAGACCGCGCTGGCCACCAACCCCGGTGGGCTCGACGAGATCCGTTTCGAAGGAGTCCGGATCAACCCGCTGGCGGCGGGTCCGAACGGCTTCCCGGGGCTCTTCAAGCCGATCCAGGGCCCAGCGCTGACCCAGAGCACACTGGGCGCCGCGGGCACGATCCGCATCTGCAACCTCTCCGGTTGTCCGGGGTCGGTTGCGGTGAACCTGTCTCAGACCGACCTCGGCGACGCCATCGGTCCCGGCGTCGGCGGCACGTTCACGGCCACTGGGATGAGCGGCACCATGGTGGTGGTGAAGGGCGCGCCCTGGACCGTCGACACCACCTCGGCGAGCTATGTCACCACAATGGGGATGATCGGCTTCCTCACCGGCATGGGCACCGTGCACGGCCCGTTGGGGATGACCGGTTCGACGCTCGACCTGACGACGATGGGCATGGGCGGAACGCTGCAGCTCGTCACCGCTACGCAGACCACGTGCTTGGGGTGCAGCGGGAGCAACACCCCGAGCGGCCAGATCTCGCGCCTGACGCTCTACTTCGCGCCCGAGCCCGGCGTGCTGATCTTGCTCGGCGCCGGCGCGATCGGCGTCGCGCTGCTCGGTCGCAAGCGCATCCACAGGTAGTCGCGGGCCCCGTGCCGCTACCATCGCGGTCGATGCCCTCTCACCGCTGCCCTCCCGCGCAGATCCTCGCACTCGCGCTCGCCCTCGGCTGTGCCGCCTCCGTCAACCCCGCCACCGGTCGACGGGAGGTGGTGCTGATGAGCCCGGAGGACGAGCAGAGGATCGACGAACAGGCGAACCTCGAGATCGAGGCCAGCGTGGGCCTCGTCTCGGACCCGGCGCTCTCGCGCTACGTCGAGGAGGTCGGGCGCGCGCTGGCGGCCCATTCGCCGCGCCAGGACATCTCCTACAAGTTCCGGATCGTCGAGATGGACGAGCCGAACGCGTTTGCGCTTCCGGGCGGAGACATCTACGTGTCGCGCGGCTTGCTGGCGCTGGCGAACACCGAAGCGGAGCTGGCGCACGTGCTCGGGCACGAGATCGGGCATGCCGCGGCGCGCCACGGCGCGAAGATCGATGCCCATTTCAAGACGCTCGGCCTCGCCACGTTGCTCGGCGATCTGCTCTCCGGTGGCGAAGAGGAGATCCACGCCTCGGAGACGGCCGGTAGCGACCCGTTCGCGCGCTATTTGCGCAGCCAGGAGCGACAGGCCGACCTGATCGGACAGCAGATCGCATCGGAGAGCGGGATCGATCCCGGCGGCATGGCGCGCTTCCTCACATCGCTCGACAACTACACCAAGCTCACGCAGGGCTTCTCGATGCCGCAGACCTATTTCGCCACCCACCCGGCCACCCGCGAGCGGATGGCCGAAGCGGCTGCGCGCGCGCAGGCCGAGTCGTGGAAGAACACCGCCTCGCACGGCGCGCCCGAAAGCCCCGTGCCCCCCTACGAGGACGCGCGGGACGCCTTCCTCGACCGCATCGACGGTATGACGGTGACTCGGCCGGCGAGCGAGGGCGTGATCGTCGAGGATCGCTTCCTGCACGCCGACCTCGGCTTCGCGCTGCGCTTCCCGTTCGGTTGGGAGCCGCACAACGGGCCTGTCCGGGTGATCGCGATCGCGCCGAGGCGGGACGGCCTCGTGGTGCTCGAGCTGCAGGGGTCGGGCAGCGACCCGGCGGCGGCCGCGCGCGAGTACGCCGAAGTAGAGGGGCTCGCACTCCAACGCGGCACCCCGCTGCACATCGGCGAGCTGCCCGGCTTTCGCGCGCTCACGGTCCTGCCGACACCGTTCGGCGCGCTGAACGCCGAGATCACCTGGGTCGCCTACGGAGGGCGCGTGTACCGGCTGCTCGGCGGCATACGCGGAGGTGACCTTCGCCGGTATCAGGGGCTGTTTCGCAAGTTCGCCCAGAGCTTCCACCCGCTGACGGCCGAAGAGGCGGCGTCGATCGAGGAGCTGCGGCTGCGCAGCGCGCGCGCGCTGCCGGGTGAGACGCTCGCGGCGCTCTCGGCGCGCACCGACAATCAGTGGGACCTCACCTTCACGTCGGTCGTCAACGGTGTCTTCGCCCACGACGCGCTGGCGCCCGGCCAGCGGATCAAGATCGCCGTGAAGGAGCACTACCAGGCGTCGCCGCCTCCGCCGCCGAACGCAGCGGACCCGACCGCCGAGACGGAGGCCGGC
The DNA here is from genome assembly GCA_964587305.1 of uncultured Spirochaetales bacterium. GTDB lineage: Bacteria > Myxococcota_A > UBA9160 > UBA9160 > SMWR01 > JAHEJV01. Next base: position 3,505 of record CAZPNB010000422.1, read on the forward strand.
GTTGCTGACACGACGCCGCGCTGACGGCTTCGCCGCGGTTTGTGGTCGGGCGGCGCTGCTCGCTGCGCTCTCATAGTGCAACACCTTCGGGAACGGATCGTAGAAGTGACGGAGAAGCTTTCATCAAAGCTTCTTCAGCCCCGCGCACCCCGAACAACGGCGATCACCTCGTCGTGGATCGATCCACAAGTGGCCACGATCCCGCGATTGCGCTCGAGCGAAGCCCCGCACGTGAAGTCGAGCGGAACGCCGTCGGCGTCGGTGACGCGACCCCCCGCCGACTCGACCACCAGGCTGCCGGCCGCGTGGTCCCAGATCTTCTCGCGATAGTCGGCGCGCATCGGCAGCCGCAGGTAGATCGACGCGTCGTTGCGCGCCACCGCGGCGTATTTGCACTGGCTATCGATCCGGAACGGCTCGCTGCGGATACCGAGAGCCTCCGCGATCCGCGCCGACTCGCTCTGGTCCGAGTGAGCTGACTCGACCGATTCGCAGAAGCGCGCCTCTTCGGCACGCTCGAGCACGGCTACCGAGACGAGACGGGCCGGTGCGGTGGCGTCCCACAGGCATTGCATGCGGGTCGGCTCGCCGCGGACGGCGGTGAACAGCGCCCCGAGGCCATCACCGAGCGGGAGGTTCGGGCAGCCCAGCACGCCGAGCACCACCTCGCCGGCTTCGATCAGCGCGAGCGCGATCGCGTACTGCTCGCGGCGCAGGAAGCCTTTGGTGCCATCGATCGGGTCGAGCGTCCAGAAGCGATCGGACCTCGCGTCGGCGTTCCCGCGGTCGATCCAGGTCAGCACCTGCACCGCGTCGACCGCGCCGCATTGCTCGGCCACCCGCTCGACCACCGCGCGCAACAGCGGAGCCTGCGCGATCTCGCGCAGCGAGTCCGCGTCCTCCTCACCGACGATCGGGTCGCCGGGAAGCGCCCGCTCGAGCTCCGCGCAGATGATCGCCTGCGACGCAAAGTCTGCGACCGTCACGGGGCTCTTGTCGTCCTTCTCGAGCGCCTCCGGCCGCACCAGGCGCTCCTGGACCGCGCGACACGCGCGCGCCGCGGCGCGCACTCCGTTGATCGCGGTCGCGAGCTCGCCGCTCCGGTCGCCCATCGATCCCCCGTTTCCGACCGCGCTCTGCGCGCGCGGAGAGTGCAGGCGGGGTCGCGCGGTGTCCAGCCGGGCCCCGGGCCCGCGCCGTGTGACGAGTTCAGTAACGAGACGTATAGTATCGGAACCCGCGATGGGCCCATCCCTTCCAGGAGCAACGCCGGTGAACTCCGATGCACCCGCGGGAGCGCAGAGCGCCGGGCGCCCGCGCAGCGAGGAGGCGCACCGCGCGATCCTCGACGCCGCGCTCGAGCTGCTGGTCGAGGCGGGCTATTCGGCGCTCACCGTCGAGGGGATCGCGAGCCGAGCGGGCGTCGGCAAGGCGACGATCTACCGCCGCTGGGCGTCGAAGCTGCCGCTCGTGATCGAGGCGTTCGGCCGACTCCCCGGGCTCGAGGAATCGGATACCGGAGACCTCGTCATGGATCTGGAGCGGATGCTGTGCAGCTACCTCGAGGTGTTCAGCTCGACGCCGCTCGGCGCGGTGGTGCCGAGCCTGGCCGGCGAGCTGCCGCACAATCCGGAGCTCTCGGAGCTGTTCGCGCCGGTCGTGCGGGCGCGGCGCCAACCGCTGATCCGCGCGCTCCAACGCGGCATCGCGCGCGGCGAGATCCCCGCCGACACCGATCTCGATCTGGCGGCCGATCTGATCGTCGGGCCGATCACCGTGCGCCTCTTCTTCACACGCGCGAAGCCGAGTCCGAAGATCGTTCCGTCGATCGTGCGGCTCGCGCTCGACGGCATCCGCGGCGGCCGCGGCGGCCGCGGCGGCCGCGGCTAGGAACGTGACCCAAGACAATGCCTCCGCAAGCGCCCTCAGGGCGCGCGCAGCGAGGCGAAGCCGAGCGAAGCAAAACGAACTAGCCGAAGCGCTCGCGAAGTAGCTGCTTCTGGATCTTGCCCGCGGCATTGCGCGGCACCTCGGCGACGATCTCGAGCTGCTCGGGAATCTTCTGCCGCATCAATCCCTGCCCCTTCAGGAACGCGACCATCTCCGCGAAGTCGAGCACGTCGCCCCTGCACGTGACCACGGCACAGCAGCGCTCGCCCTGCGCCGGGTCCGGCAGCCCGATCACCGCGACGTCGGCGACCTTGGGATGCGTGTAGAGCAGATCCTCCACCTCTTTCGCGCTGATGTTCTCGCCCTTGCGGATGATCACGTCCTTCGTGCGGCCCGTGACGACGACGTAGCCGTCGGCGTCGAGCCGGCCGAGATCGCCGGTGCGGAAGAAGTGGTCGGCGTCGAACGCCGCGGCGTCGAGGCTCGCGTCGAGATAGCCGCGGAAGAGCTGCGGGCCGCGCACGCGCAGCTCCCCCTCCTCGCCCGGCGCAGCCGGCGTGCCGTCCGGCCGGATCACGCGGAGCTCGGCCTCGGGCGGGTTCACGCGGCCCTCGGTGGTCGCGAGCTTCTCGTCGGCATCACGAACGCTGTTCATCGCGATGATCGGACACTCGGTCAGGCCGTAGCCCGACACGATCCCGGCGCCGCCGAGCTCGTTCTTGAGGTCGTAGTGCAGCTGCGG
>CAZPNB010000423.1:0-2941 GCA_964587305.1 uncultured Spirochaetales bacterium
TCACTGACAGCCCGAAGCCGTGGTGGAAGCCCAGCCGCGCGAAGTTGGCGCTGAAGCGCGCGTCCGGCGCCGCGACCCGGAAGTCGGGCCAAAGTGCCAGGCCGAGCCCGCCGCCGATCGCGGCGCCCTGGATCGCGGCCACCACCGGGGTGCGCGTCGCGAATAGCCGCACCGCCTCATCGTAGAGGTGGCGGCCGTCCCCGCCGGCGAGGCCGCCGCCTGGCGTCGCGAAGTTTGCGCCGGCACAGAAGTGTTTGCCCTCGGACGCGAGCACTGCGGCGCGGCAGCGCGGCTCGGCGTCGAGCGCCTCGAATGCCTGCGCCAGCGAGGCGATCAGCGCCTGATCGAAGAAATTGTTCGGCGGACGGCGGATCTCGGCTTTCGCGACGAAGTCGTCGCCGAGCTCCACCACCACGTCTCCGAAGCGCCCGAAATCTGCCACGTTCTCTCCTTCGCTAGGTCCACCCGCCCGGTCTTCGCTCGGCTTCGCCTCGCTGCGCGCGACCTCCGGTCGCTTGCATTCAGCGCGGTAGCCCGACGAGCTGGCGCGCGATGATCACCCGCTGCACCTGGCCGGTGCCCTCCACGATGTCCATCGCTTTCACGTCGCGGTAGAGCTTCTCGATCAGATGGTCACCGCGCGCGCCGGTGCTGCCGATGAGCTCCATGCCGAGCGCGGTCGCCTCCTGCGCGACACCCGCGGCGAGCGCCTTCGCGATCGACGCCTCCACGATGTTGGCGCGCTCGCGGTCGGCGAGCCAGCCGGCGCGCAGGCACACGAGCCGCGCCATCCGCAGCTTGCGCGCCATCGCCTCGAGCCGGTCGCGCACGCGCTCGCGGTGCAACAGCTCGTTCTCGCGCGCGAACGCGAGTGCCTCGTCGAGCGCCGCGCGCCCGATGCCGACCGCGTTCGCGGCGATGATCGGGCGCCCCGCGTTGAAGGTCTGCATGGCCGTCTTGAAGCCAGCGTTCGACGCGTAGCGCGCCTCGCCGCCGAGCAGGTTCGCGGCCGGTACGCGGCAGTCGCTGAGCGTGAACGACGTCGACTCGTAGGCGCGCAGGCCCATCTTCTTCTCGATCTTGAAGCCGCCGAGGCCGGGAGCTCCGCGCTCGACGAAGAACGCGCGCTGCGCGGCGCGGCCCGCGCTGGCGTCGAGCGTCGCCTGCACCAGGATCCAGTCCGCGCGCGAGGCGCCGCCGATGAAGCACTTCGCGCCGTTCAGGATCCAGCCGTCGCCGTCCTTGCGGGCCGACGTGGCGATCGCGGCCGCGTCGGAACCGGCGCCGGGTTCGGTCATCGCGAAGCACGCCCAGCGCGGCCGATCGGGTGCGAGGAATGGGCCGAGGAAGCGCTCCTTCTGCTCCTCGGTGCCGATCGCGAGCACGTTGCCCTCGGGCAGGCCGGGCCCCGGGTCGGCGACCGTGATGCCGCGATCCCAGTAGGCGAGCTCCTCGAGCAGCAGCAGGGTCGCCACCACGGTCGTCGGATCGCTGTCGCTGCGCTCGCGACCGCGCGGGCCCGGCCAGCGCGTGCGACCGCCGCCGCGCAGGACGAACTTCGAGAAGTAGGGGTGCTCGACCGGGAGCGGAGCGCCCTGGCGGTCGGCCTCGAGGCCAGCGGGGCGCATCGCGCTGCGCCCCCACTCGCGCGCCTCTTCGAGTCGCTCGCGGGTCCGCGCGTCGACGCCGAAGTCGATCACGCGAGCTCCAGCGCGCGGCCGGCGCCGCCGCACAGCTCGCGTCCGGCGTCTTCGATCGCCGCGTCGAAGCCGCCGAGCCACAGACCCAGCGCGCGCGACTCGCGCATCGCCTTCTCCATCGGATAGTCGGCCATGAAGCCGTGTCCGCCGAGAATCTGCACGCCGCTCGGCCCGATCAGCCGCGACGCTTCGATGCACTGCGCGAAGGCCGCCGCCGCCGCGCCTGCACAGGGCAGCCGCTCGTCCACCCGCCAGGCCGCCTCGTGCACGAGTAGACGCGCCCCGTCGAGCGCCATCTGCATGTCGGTGATCAGGAACGCGAGCGCCTGGTGGTGGGCGATCGGCCGGCCGAAGGCGCGACGCTCGAGTGCGTAGGCGCGGGAGAAGTCGCAGGCGTCGCGCAGCACGCCGAGCAGCAGCGACGCGGCGTAGAGCCGGGCACGGGCTCGCGCGACGCCGGCGTCGACCGCCGCTCGCGCTGCGATCGGCGCCGCCTCGAGGCGAAGCTGGCAGGCACCCGCTGCGCGCAGTCCCGCGCCCGGCAGCGGCCGCGTCGCGATTCCCTCGCGCACCAGCAGCAGCTCGTCGCTGACGAGCGCGACGACCGCATCGACTCGATCCGCCGGCAGCCACGCCACCTCGGCGTAGATCCGCGCGCCGTCGACTGTGACGTGCGACTCGGCGTCGTCGATCCATGCAGCGCGCGCCCCCGGAGCGGCGAGTGCGGCGAGGAAGTCGCCCAGGATCGCGCTGTCGAGCGCGCCGTAGAGCGCGGGGCCGAACGGGTCGAGCGCGATCGCCGCACCGGCGTCCGCGGCCGCGAGCTCCTCGTTCACCAGCACGCGCGCGACCGCTCCCAGACCCGCGCCGCCGCGCTCGGCGGGCAGCTCCAGCCCTGCGAGCCCGATCGCGTCGAACGCGGTCCGCACCGATCCGGCCACCGCGCGGGCGGACTCCGCCTCGCGCAGTCGCGGCCGCAGCTCGTCGCCGGCGAACTTGCGCGCCGTCTCCACGACGAGCGCGAGTTCGTCTCCGGGATCGAGATCGAACACGCTCCCCTCAGCGGCGCGTCGCGACGCCGCGGTACATCTGGGCGAGGATGCCCGGGCCCTTCGCGCGGAAGCGTTCCAGCGAGGTCAGCTCGAAGCCGACCCCCGCGACCAACCGGTCGATCGGGCGATTGATGTTGCAGCCGTCGGTGATCCGACGCCACAGCGGGTTGAGCCGGTCCTGCCAACGCG
>CAZPNB010000424.1:0-4332 GCA_964587305.1 uncultured Spirochaetales bacterium
CGTCGCGGCCAGCGCCTTGTCGATCGACTTCAAGGCAGCGGAGGCGAGTCGTAGGGCGGGATCGGCCTTCGCTTGTTTCCGGGCCTCACGCTGCTTGATGGTGGCGATCTTCGCTTCCAGGTCGGCGATCCTCTGGTCGACGCCGCGGCGCTGACGGCGGGGCGGCGGTTCTTCCTTGGGGGCTTTCTTCTTCTTGGCCATAGGACGCGTGAGGTGGGGGACTTGGGAGGCGCAGATTGAGCCACCAGGGGAGCAGGGGAGCAAGGCTCTTGGCGCAGCCTGGTCTCACTGCCTCGGTGCGCGGATACTCGCTCGCGATGACTTTGAACCTGGCCACCACGCGTCTGACCCGAGCCCAGCTCCTCGCCGCGTTCGGGAAGGACCATCTCTCGCCCGAGGCGCTACTTGCCTTCTGTGCGCTTCCGCCGGAGCGGCTCGCGCTGATCAAGGATCTGGCCCAGCCTGAGGTGGTGGTCGAGCGGTCGGAACAACTGCCCGGGTGGATGAGGCCGCACGCGACGCAGTAGACTCTCGCGCTCTGTCGTGGGTCGCGCGCCGCATCGTCGCGGGCATGCCTCCGGCTGACTTCATCCTCGCACGCGTTCCCGGTTTTCCCGAGGACGCAGGCGACTTCCAAGAGAAAGAACTCTCATGCCCTTCGTCCAGCTTCGCCACAAGATCGCCGACTACGCCAAGTGGAAGCGCGCGGTGCACGCCGCCACTGCCTTCCGCAAGGTCAACGGGGAACTCAGCTTCAAGGCTTTTCGAAGCAGCGACGATCCCAACGACGTGACCGTCATCTGCGAATGGGCCAGCGCGGCCAAGGCGCGCAAGTTCGTGGGGTCGGACGAACTGCGCAAGCGCATGAAAGAAGCGGGCGTCGTGGGCAAGCCGAAGATCCAGTACTTCGCCAAGGCGGAGGACTTGAGCGTGCGCTGAGGGGGCACGATTCCGAACCGTATCGGCCCGTGCGGCGTGTATCCTGTCGCGCTATCGGACCGTCCGGCGCTCCTTGCGCTCAAGCCATCACGATCGATCCCATGGGAACCAAGCTCTACGTCGGTAACCTCAACTTCACCACCACCGAAGACGCGCTGCGTGCCGCGTTCGCCGCGAACGGTCGCACCGTCAAGGAAGTCGCCATCCCGAGCGACCGCGAGACCGGCCGCCCGCGTGGCTTTGCGTTCGTCACGATGGGCTCAGATGCCGACGCCAAGGCCGCCATCGCGGCCTTGGACGGCAAGGAGCTCGACGGACGCAGCCTCAAGGTGAACGAGGCCCAGGACAAGCCGCAACGCTCCGGTGGGGGCGGGTATGGCGGTGGCGGGGGAGGTCGCGGAGGCGGCGGCGGACGCGAACGCTGGTAGAAACCAGGGGAGCGAGGAGACTCCCGAGGTCCCGTACCCAAACAGCCTCTGCCACCGCTGTGCGGCCCGGAGGTACGTGAAGGGACGCGCGGCCCTGTTCGTCCTGTGCACGGCGCTGCCGGAAAAGTACCCGCTGCAGCCGGTGATCCGGTGCGTGGCGTTCCTGCAGGAGCCGTGATCGCTACTGCCGTCACTCGGTGAGAGTCGCTTCCTTGCTCCCCTCGACGACGGAGATCGTGTGCGCGCCGGGCGGGACGAGCTCGTGGGCGTCTCCCACGAGTGCGACCATCCTCCCGGCGTCGAGCGCCTGTCGTTGGCTGGAGGATGCTCCGGATGTGGCCCGTTCAGGGAAGGAGACGCCGTGACTCGACCTCCCGCAAATAGTCGCGGGCCGGCCGGTCCGAGGGGGATGTCGACGCCGGCAGCGGGATGCGAAACCGCGGCAGGCCGTTCGAGTCCAGGCGCAACGGGCGGTGGCTGTTGAATGCAACCTCCACCGGGCCCGTGAAATTGAGTTTCTGCATCGAGCGCTGCGCGGACCGTGATCTCGCGCTCCGTAGCCGTATCGGGGACCGCACGAGTCGTTGGCTCGGCCATCGCGCAATCGCGACATAGAGAGGCAAGAGGAAGGTGAAGGGTGGGATCAGCAACAGCGACGCCAGGACAGGCGGGAACCCGACGCGTTCGAATACGAGCAGCCAAATGGCGGCGTGGACGCCAGTCAGGAGGACCACGGACGCCACCGCATTGGGCTGGCTCAAGAGTGCGACGAGTGCTGCTCGAATGTCCTCGAAAGGCATGAATTCCCTCCCCGTTGCTGGCCGCCGTCTGCGGCACATGGAGCCGCGCCTTTCGACGGTTGCCGAGCCGCGAATTGAGCAGGCGACGCAGCCCTGACGCTGCCCGAGGATTCCCGAAACGAGGAGGGGTTGGGGCTTCCGTGTTCTGGAAAGCGATTCGAACCGACCGAGTTCATCGGGCACCCGCAGGCCCAGCCCGACGGTCGCCGGCGCCAGCTCGCTCGCGCCAGGGCCGCGACGATCTCCTTGTTGCCCCCGCCTCGGCGGCCACGCGCCGGCCTTGTCGATCGCGCGCACGGCGAGGGTCAGCGCTTGGCCTTCGGGGCCGCCGCAGCGCGTGCCTCGATGTAGTCGCCGAGGGGAGCTCTGCTACCCTGGATCGACCTCGACCCTCGCCGGCCGGACGCTGCCATGGAGTACTACCGCATCGAAGTCAGTCTGCTCGGCGTGAAGCCCCCACCCTGGAGGCAGTTCCTGCTCAAGAGGGCGGGGACGTTCGAGAAGCTTCACCTGGCGATCCAGGACGCTTGCGGCTGGACGAACAGCCACCTCTTCTCGTTCTCCGAGACCGACGATGGGCCGGTGATCGCCACCATCCCGGACGACGACTACGCCGTGCACGAGCCCGACGCGAAAAAGGTCATTCTCTCGGCGTTCGTGTCCGACACGGGGTCCAAGCGCTTCTTCTACCAGTACGACTTCGGAGACAACTGGTGGCACGAGGTCAAGATCCTCGATGTCGTGTCGATGCCTCAGCGCTTCGTTCGCCAATTGCTGGCCGGGGAGCGCGCGTTCCCCCCCGAGGACAGTGGCGGCATCTCCGGCTACGAGAACTGCGTCGCGGTCGCCATGGACAAGGCGACGGGTGAGATCGACGACCCTGAGCATCTGCGGGAGTGGCTCGGGGATTGGCGCCCAGACCGGTTCGACCTGGCTGCCGCGAAGAAGCGGTTCGACTGCTGATCCGGCAAGCGGACCCGCTCGCTCAGTCGCCGTGGTACCATGCCCCGCGATTGCCACAGTCCTGTTGGGAGGGACCACCGTGAATCTCGGCCACTCGATCGAGCTCATCCTCAGGGAGAAGGGCAGGCAGATCTATTCCGTCGCCGGGGAGGCCACGATCTACGAGGCGCTGGTGATCATGGCCGACAAGGGAATCGGGGCGCTGGTCGTCATGGACGGGGAGGAGTTCGTCGGGGTCTTCTCCGAGCGGGACTACGCGCGCAAGGTGGTCCTCGCGGGACGCTCCTCGAAGGAGATGAAAGTCCGCGAGATCATGTCCAGCCAGGTCCACACCGTGGGACTGAAGAGCACGGTCGATGAGTGCATGCAATACATGACGGACAAGCGCTGCCGCCACCTGCCAGTCGTGGAAGGGGGGAAGGTCGTCGGGCTCGTGTCGATCGGTGATCTCGTCCACTGGATCATCCAGACCCAGGAACGCGCGATCCACGAGCTCGAGGACTACATCACTGGCGACTACCCCCATTGATGACCTTCCACGTGGCACAGGCCACCTGCTATGACCTGGGCTCCTTGGCGGATCCCTCGGCCGGTCAATCGAGAGCGGGATCCTTCGCCAGCGACTCCAGCAGGAAGAGGGGCCTCCCGGGCCGCAGGGGCTTCGACTCACCGGCCTCGACGAGGATCGTGGCGTCGGAGATGCAAGGCCATCCTGCGGTTGGGGGCGGAGATTGGGCCAGAAGACGTGCACAAGGATCAAAGTCGTGCACAGGGGTCCATGCGGCGCTATCCTGCCGGGCTGTCGGACCGTCCGGCGCTCCTCGCGCTCAAGCCATCACGATCGATCCCATGGGAACCAAGCTCTACGTCGGCAACCTCAACTTCACCACCACCGAAGACGCTCTGCGTGCCGCGTTCGCCGCGAACGGGCGCACCGTCAGAGAGGTCGCCATCCCGAGCGACCGCGAGACCGGCCGCCCGCGCGGCTTCGCCTTCGTGACGATGGGCTCCGAGGGCGACGCCAAGGCCGCGATTGCCGCGCTGGACGGCAAGGATCTCGACGGGCGCAGCCTGAAGGTGAACGAGGCCCAGGACAAGCCGCGCTCGGGCGCCGGTGGGCATGGCGGTGGCGGCGGAGGTCGTGGACAGGGTGGTGGTGGCGGCGGGCGAGAACGCTGGTAAGCGTCGCCCCGGCCGGGGTC
>CAZPNB010000425.1:0-3754 GCA_964587305.1 uncultured Spirochaetales bacterium
ACGGGAACCCGGCCAACGCCGCGACCCAGCTCGAGTCTGATGTGGCGGGCAAGCTCCTGGGTACGAGCGTCGCGTCGGCCGGCGACGTGAACGGCGACGGCTACGCCGACGTGATCGTGGGCGCGGTAGCGTTCGGGGCAGGCGGGGGCGGCGCGGCGTTCGTGTTCGTCGGCAGTGCCGCGGGCGTTCTGGACGGCAACCCCGCGACCGCGGCCACCCAGCTCGACACGGTCCAGGGGGCGGGCACCAACTTCGGCCAGAGCGTCGCGTCGGCCGGCGACGTGAACGGGGACGGCTATGCCGACGTGATCGTCGGCGCGTTCGGCTACGACGCCGGCCAGACGAACGAGGGCGCAGCGTTCGTGTTCCTCGGCAGCCCGTCCGGAATCGCCGATGCCGACGCCACGGCGGCCGCGGCGCGGCTCGAGTCGAACCAGGCGAGCGCGGAGTTCGCGCGCAGCGTCGCGTCGGCCGGCGACGTGAACGGCGACGGCTATGCCGACGTGCTCGTCGGCGCGTATCGCTACGACGCGGGCCAGGGGGTGAACGAGGGCGCGGCGTTCGTGTTCCACGGGAGCGCTTCGGGAATCGCGAGCGGCAACCCGGCGACCGCTAACGCGGTGCTCGAGGCGGACCTGGCGGGCGCGCAGCTCGGCATCAGCGTCGCGTCAGCGGGTGACGTGAATGCCGACGGCTACGCCGATGTGATCGTCGGCGCGAACGGCTACGACGGCCCGGGTGACTCGAACAGTGCCGCGTTCCTGTTCCACGGCAGCCCGGCGGGCGTCGGCAACAGAAACCCCGCGAGCGCCGATACCCAGATCGATGCGGACCAGGCGAACGCGAGCCTCGGCTCGAGCGTGGCCTCGGCGGGGGACGTGAACGGCGACGGCTACGCCGACGTGATCGTCGGCGCTCCCTCCTACAACGCGGGCCAGTTCGGCGAAGGTTCGGCGTTCCTGTTCCTCGGCAGGGCAACGGGGATCGCCGATGGAACCGTGGCCACCGCCGCGGCTCGGCTCGAGGGCAATCTGGTGAACGCAATCCTCGGCCACTGCGTCGCCTCGGCCGGGGACGTGAACGGCGATGGTTATGCGGACGTGATCGCAACGAGCCCCAACTACGACGCGGGCCAGGGGGCGTCCGAGGGCGCGGCGTTCGTGTTCTATGGGAACGGCGACGGCGACGGGCGCCCGGTGCTCGCGCGTCAGCTCTCGGCGAGCTCGAGCACCGCGTTGGTCCAGCCCTGGGGGCCGGCAGGCTCGGCGAATGCAAGCGCGTTCCGGGTTCGCCTGACAGGGACGCACCCGGAAGGCCGCGGCCGCGTCAAGCTCGAGATTCGGGCTTGCATCCCGGGCGTTGGGTTCGGCCACCCGAGCTGCGTTACCCACACCGGAGCGAGCTGGGCCGACGTCAGCGCGTCGAGCGGCGGCGTGACGCTCACCGAGACCGTCTCCGGTCTCGCTGCGAACACGCTCTACCGCTGGCGCGCGCGCGTGCTCTTGGCCCCGTTCTCGATCACGCAGCCCGGCATCACCGCTCCCGCGAATCCCAGCCACGGCCCGTGGCGGCGGCTCTCGGGCCAGGCCTTCGAGGGCGACCTGCGCCTGGTGCTGGACACCGACGAGGACGGGATGCTCAACACCATCGATCCCGACGACGACAACGATGCGCTGACCGACATCGCGGAAGGCGTCGCCGGCACGAACCCGCTCGACGCCGACAGCGATGACGACGGGCTCTCCGACGGGACCGAGGTGCTCGTCGTCTTCACGAACCCGCTCGACCCCGACCACGACAATGACGGCTACTGCGACGGCGCGGGGACCGGCGGTGGCGCATGCACCGCGGGAGACAACTGCCCGGCGGTCGCGAACGGCGGCCAGACCAACAGCGACGCGCTCGCCGCCGGCGACGCGTGCCAGTGCGGCGACGTGACCGGCGAGGGGATCGTGAACGCGACCGACGTGCTGCGCGCGCGCGAGAACCTGGTGCAGCGCACGCTCACCGGCCCGTTCGACCTGGCGCGCTGCGACGTGGCGCCCGGGAGCCCGTGCGACCCGGCCGACATCGCCGTACTCGAGCGCTACCTCGCCGCCGCGCCGGTCACCGTCGCGAACGCCTGCGACGCGTACGTCGGGCCGTGATGCGGGCGAAGCGCCACGTCGGATTCACGCTGGGAGTGCTGGCGCTGTTCGCTTGCGTCGCGCCGGCGCCGAAGCCGACAACGGAAGCGCCCTCCGCCGACTGGCTCGCGCGTGCGCAGCAGGGGCTCGCCGAGCGGGAGTATGAAGCGAGCCACAACGGGACGGGCCTCCAGGCGCCGAACCGCGCGCACGGCCTGCGCACCTACTTCGGGCCGGAGGGGATCCGCGTGCACGACCGCAGCGCGCCGGGGAGCCCGGAGCTCGTCGCGCTGCGCCTGGCAGGGGTGGGGCGCGGCGCGGCGCTCATGCTGGTCGGTCCCGGTGAAGTCTCGAGCGAGGGCGCGCGCGTCGAGATCCGCCGTCCAGGGCTAGTCGAGTGGTACGAGAACTCGCCGGCAGGCCTCGAGCAGGGCTTCACGCTCGCCGAGCGGCCGGAAGGCGACGGTGCGCTCGTGCTCGAGCTCTCCGCGGATTTCGCGTCCGCGTCCCTTACAGCTGATCGCGTGGTCTTCGCCACACCCACCGGCCGGCGACTCGCGTACGGGTCGCTGGTGACGCGCGACGCCGCGGGCACCGAGCTGCCGGCGCGCTTCGAGGTCGCCGCGTCCGACCGCGTGCGGATCACGATCGAGGACGCCGCCGCCGCGTACCCGATCGTGATCGATCCGCTGCTCACCGAGACGGCGGATGCGCAGCTCGAGTCGAACCAGATGAACGTAAAACTCGGCGGGAGCGTCGCCTCGGCCGGCGACGTGAACGGCGACGGATACGCCGATGTGATCGTCGGGGCTCGCAGCTACGACGCGGGAACGGTCAACGAGGGCGCGGCGTTCGTGTTTCTCGGGAGTGCGTCCGGCATCGCAAGTGGCAACCCCGCCACTGCCGCCGCCCAGCTCGAGTCCAACCAGCTGAGTGCTGCACTCGGCGGGAGCGTCGCGTCCGCCGGCGACGTGAACGGCGACGGCTACGCCGACGTGATCGTCGGCGCTCGGACCTACGAAGCCGGCCAGGGCAACGAGGGCGCGGCCTTCGTGTTCCTCGGCAGTGCCACCGGTATCGCGAGCGGAAACCCCTCCACGGCCGCCGCCCGGCTCGAATCGAACCAGGCGGGCGCGCAGCTCGGCGCCAGCGTTGCCTCGGCCGGCGACGTGAACGGCGACGGCTACGCCGATGTGATCGTCGGAGCCCGCGACTACGACGCCGGTGAGTCGGACGAAGGCGCGGCGTTCGTGTTCCTCGGCAGCGCCGCGGGTATCGCGAACGGAAACCCGGCGACCGCCGCCGCACAGATCGAGTCCAACCAGTTGAATGGAACACTCGGCGACAGCGTCGCCTCGGCCGGCGATGTGAACGGCGACGGCTACGCCGACGTGATCGTCGGTGCGCCGATCTATACCGCCGGCGAGAACGGCGAGGGCGCGGCGTTCGTGTTCCTCGGCAGCGCCACCGGCATCGCGAGCGGAAACCCGGCGACCGCCGCCGCACAGCTCGAATCCAACCAACTCAACGCGAGGCTCGGTTGGAGCGTCGCCTCGGCCGGCGACGTGAACGGGGATGGCTATGCCGATGTGATCGTGGGCGCCTACAACTACGGCGCCGGCCAGGGG
>CAZPNB010000426.1:0-5638 GCA_964587305.1 uncultured Spirochaetales bacterium
CGGTGGCGTTCGCCTGCTGGAGCAGCACCGCCACGGGCTTGCCGACGATGTCGCTGCGGCCGATCACGACCGCCTCCGCGCCTTCGAGGGGGATCTGGTAGCGGCGCAGGATCTCCAGGATCCCGAGCGGTGTGCACGCGACCAGCGCGGGCACCCGCTGCAAGAGCCGCCCGGCGTTGATCGGGTGCAGCCCGTCGATGTCCTTCGCCGGGTCGATCGCGCGCGTGATCGCCCCCGCGTCGAGCGCCTCGGGCAATGGGAGTTGGACGAGGATGCCGTCGACGCCGTCGTCGGCGTTGTGCGCCGCCACCGTCGCCGCGACCTCGGACGGGCGTGCGGTCGCCGGCAGGTGGGTCTCGCTCGAGTGGATGCCGACGCTCTCGCAGGCGCGCCGCTTGCCGTGGATGTACGAGGCGCTCGCCGGATCGTCGCCGACCCACACGACCGCGAGCTTCGGTGCGCGGCGCCCGCCGGCGACGTGGCGGCCGACCGCTTCGGCGATCTCCTTGCGGATCTCCTGCGCGAGCTCGAGTCCGTCGACGACGATCGTCTCCACCGACACTAGGCCGCCTTCGACTTGCCCTTCGCCTTGCCCTTGGACTTGGCGTCCGACTTCGCGCCCGCCTTCGAGTCCGGCTTCGCTTCAGATTTCGCGTCGGCCTTGGACTCCGCCTTCGCCTCGCCCTTCGCATCGCTCGCGGCCACTTTGTCGCCGCCGCTCTCGCCGGCCGGCTTCGCCTCGCCGGCGTCGTCGCCCTTCTTCGCCCCCGGAGAGGAATAGAGGTCCGAATACCAGCCGCTGCCCTTGAGCACGAACGAGGTCCGCGAGATCAACCGCTTGACCTTGCGCGCACGGCACTTCGGGCAGGTCCGGATCGGATCGTCACTGATCCGCTGCTCGGCCTCGAACTCGTGCCGGCACTTCTCACACGCGTACTCGTAGACCGGCATCGGGTGCGTCCTCGTGGCTTCGCTCGGCGCGCGGAAGAGTGGGGCCGAAGGTCGAAAAAACAAGCCTAGCCCGTTCTGCGCTCGCTTTCAGAGCCCTCCCGAGCGGCCAGCGGAGAGATCCCCGAGCCGGCGGGCCAGCGCCGGCGCGTCGCCGCGGATCCGCACGCGCTTGCGCCGGCCTTTCGAGGCAGGGTCGAGCTGGATCCACGCGCGGTGTGTCTCGAACGCGCGCGCGAGCAGGTCGGCACACGCGCGGTTGGCGGCACCGTCACTCGGAGGCGCTGTCACCCGCACGCGCAGCGCATCGCCGTGGGCGCCGCCGATGCCCTCCCGGCGCGATCCGGGCGTCACGTGGATCCAGAAGCTGAGTCCGTCGTTCAGGGTCCGAAAGCTCACTGGCAACTCCGCAGAGCTCAACTGCCGCCGCCGCTGCGGGGCTCGCGGCGGCGCACCAGCGCCTCGAGGCGGCTCTCCATCACCGGGTCCTCTCCGGCAGGGTCTTCCGACAGGTGCTCGACGAGCTGGAGATGGTGCTCGAGTGTCGCGCGCAGCGTGGCGGAAACGCGGCCGCGCAAGAGCTTCATCTCGCGCAGATCCTCGGCCAGGCGCGCGGCGCGGCGATGGGCCGCATCCAGGACCTTCTCGCCGTGGATTTCGGCTTCACTGATCATCATCTCCGCCTCTTTCATCGCAGTCTGCTTGAGGTCCTGGCTGAGGTGCTGCGCGGTGGTCAGCGTCTCCTGGAGCAGCCGTTCGTTGCCGAGCAGCTCTTGGACGCGCTGCTCGAGCTGCCCGACCTTCTCGCGCGCGCTCTGGAGCTCGCGCAGGATCGTCTCGTAGTCTCCCGACACCATGCGCAGAAAGGTGTCGACCTCTTCGTGGTCGTAGCCGCGCCAGCGGAGCGGAAAGACGTGGTTGCGGACGTCGAGCGGGGTGATGCGCAAGGCGGTCTCCCGGGGATCTTCCCCTGCGGCAAGTCCATCGGCCAAAGACCCGGGCAGCTTGAGGTTCCAGAAGATCCTGCCAGAGACTGCGCAAGCTATTGGAACCAATCGCTCTTTCACTTGCCCTCGGCGAGCTCCTGTGAGCGTCGCGTGGCGGCTGCGACCGCGTCGTAGACCGCCGCGCGCAGGCCGCCGGCTTCCAGGCGCTCGAGCCCCGCGATCGTGGTGCCACCGGGCGAGGTCACCTGATCCTTCAAGGCCGCCGGGTGACGGCCGTCCTCGATCGCGAGCCGAGCCGCGCCGAGCACGGTCTGGAACGCGAGCTGATAGGCGGCGTCGTGCGGCAGACCCATCCGCACGCCGGCATCGCCGAGCGCCTCGAGGAACACGAACACATAGGCCGGTCCACTCCCCGACAACCCCGTCACCGCGTCGAGCAGCGCTTCGTGCGGTGCGGTCCAACAGGTGCCGACGCTCGCGAACAGCGCGTTTGCGTGCGCGAGGTCGGCGGCGGTGGCGGCGGCGTTGCCGCAGATCGCGGTGGCACCGCTGCGCACCAGCGCGGGGGTGTTCGGCATCGCGCGCACGACCCGCGCGCCCGGACCGAGCGCGGCTTCGAGGCGCGCGATCCGCACGCCGGCCGCGATCGACACCCACAGCGGCCGCGCGCGGTCAAGCGGGTCGGAGAGCGCGGCGAGCGCTATGGGCACCACCTGGGGCTTCACCGCGAGCACGACCAGATCGCTGCCGGCGACGAGCGCTGCGTTGTCGTCGGTCGTCGCGACGCCGAGCGAGCGCTCGACGTGCGCGCGGCGCGCCGGGTCGGGATCGGCGAGGCGCAGCGCCGACGCCGCGACGCCCGCCGCGCGCAATCCACCGGCGAGCGCCTCGGCCATCGCCCCGGCTCCCAGGAAACCGATCCGCAATCGATCGAGCGCCATGCTTACTCCCTCGGCTCGAGCACCCTCGACCCGAACAAGGCCGTTCCGACGCGGATGATCGTGGCTCCTTCCTCGATCGCAACCTCAAAGTCGTCGGACATGCCGATCGACAGCTCGACCAGCGCGGGGTGGTCGGCTCGCAGCGAATCGCGCAGCGCGCGCAGCCCCGCGAATGCGGGGCGCACCCGCTCGGGGTCGTCGGCGGCGGCTGGAATCGCCATCAGACCGACGACGCGCAGGTGCGGCCACGCCGCACTGGCGGCGAGCAGCGCTGCGACCGCGTCCGGGGGTACGCCCCCCTTCTGGGCTTCGCCGCTGGTGTTCACCTGGATCAGCGCGTCGAGCGTGCGCCCCGCGTCCGCGGCGTGGCGCTCGAGGGCTTCGCCGAGGCCCGGCCGGTCGAGCGTGTGCACCACGTCGAAGAGCCGTGCTGTGGCGCGCGCCTTGTTGGTCTGGAGCCGTCCGATGAAGTGCCACCGCGGCTCGGTGCTGTCCACTTCCGCGAGGTGCTTCACGATCTCCGCTCGCCGTGACATCGCCTCCTGGAGGTAGCTCTCGCCGACGTGCGCGAGCCCCGCGCGGATCGCCGCGACCACGTGCGGGGATGCGACGTGCTTGGCCACGCCGACGAGCGCCACCGACTCGGGCGAGCGACCGGCGCGCACCGCGGCAGCCCTTGCGCGCGAGCGCACCGCCGCGATCGCGGCGTTCGCGTCGCTCACGCTGGAGGCACGCCGCGCGCGCAGGCGAGCAGCGCGAGCGTCTCCTCGAGCGGGAGTCCGATCACGTTGGTCTCGCTGCCCTCCACCTTCGACACGAACCGGCGTCCCTCCCCCTGGAACGCGTAGGCGCCGGCCTTGTCGAGCGGCTCCCCGGTCGCCACGTAGCGCGCGAGATCGTCGCGCGATGCCGAGCGCAGCGTCACGTGGCTGGTGACGCTGCACTGCCAGACGCGCTGGCGGGTGCCCTCGGTGATCGCGACGGCGGTGATCACGCGGTGGGTGCGACCGGCGAGCTGCGCGAGCATTTCGAGCGCGTCGTCCGGATCGCGCGGCTTTCCGAACAGCCGATCGTCGAGCAAGACCCCGGTATCGGCGCCGAGCACCAGGCGGCCCGGCTCATCGAGCCGCGCTGCCACCGCGAGCGCCTTCGCGAGCGCGAGCCGCACCAGGGTCTCCAGCGGTGTTTCGCCGGCGCGCGGCGTCTCGTCCAGCTCGGCCGGTCGCGCCTCGAACGCGACCCCGGCCCGGCGCAGCAGCGCGTGCCGGCGAGGCGACGCGCTGGCCAGCACGATCGGACCCGGCGAGCGATCGCCGATCGCTTGGGGTCGCGCAACTCCTCGCGGGGTCGGTTCGGACACGCGTCGATTATGGGCTGCGGTGATCGCGCTGCCACCTGTCCGCCGGATCGGGTAGCCTCGGCGCGCGATGGGCGGTGCGTCACTGGGGTGCTGCTCGAGAGCGACAGCAGCGGTGGGATGGCGCGTGTGTCGCGCACGAGCGGCGTGGGCCG
The DNA here is from genome assembly GCA_964587305.1 of uncultured Spirochaetales bacterium. GTDB lineage: Bacteria > Myxococcota_A > UBA9160 > UBA9160 > SMWR01 > JAHEJV01. The sequence continues at coordinate 4,349 of CAZPNB010000426.1, forward strand.
GCGTGCTGCTCGCGATGCCCGCGCTGTGGGGCTGCGCCGCCGGTCCGCTGGTCGCGATCGACGGGGGATTCCGAAACGCTGCGCACGGCTACCGCCTCGGCGTCCCGCCTCCCGCCGAGCCACCCTGGCAGCCGGCGTCGGTCGACGGGAGTCTGCTCGCGTACGGGCGACCGGGTCCGATCCGGATGACGTTCTCTTCGCGCTGCGGTGTGCCGCTCTCGCGACCCGAGATCCTGGCGCGGCACCTGCGGATCGGAGCTCCGGCGCACGTCGTGCGCGAGGCGGGGCCCGTCGCGCTGGGTGCGCAGGCGGGATGGCGGCAAGTGTTCGACGCCGACGGCGAACGCGGCGTGGTGCGGATCGAGACGGTGACGTTTGTCGCGAACGACTGCGCGCTCGATTGGGCACTGGCCGCGCGTGAGGACAGCGGCTTGGAGCAGGCGGAGCGCGATTTCGAGGCCTGGTGGCAGACGCTGCAGATCGAGCCGGCGCTCGCCGCTCCGCCCCCCCCCGCGGCGGAGGCCGAGCCGGCTCCACCGGGCGGTGCACCCTGAGCGCGCCGCCGGGAGCCGCGGCGACCGGGGTCGGCCGGCTGGGCGACCGGGTCCTGGAGCTCGTCGACCGCGTTGGCGAGTTCACGCTGTTGGCGGGGCTCACGGTGCGCGCCGCGCTGCGGCCCCGCTTTCCATGGCTGGAGCTCTTGCGACAGCTCGAGGCGATCGGCGCGCGCTCCAGCACGATCGTGCTGATCACCGCGCTGTTCACCGGGATGGTGCTGGCGCTCCAGACCGGCATCGCGCTGGCCCGGTTCGGCGCCAAGCCCTACGTCGGCAGCGTCGTCGGCCTCTCGCTCGCGCGCGAGCTCGGACCGGTGCTGACGGCGCTGATGGTGTGCGGCCGGGTAGGCGCCGGGATCACGGCCGAGATCGGCGCAATGCAGGTGACGGAGCAGGTCGACGCGATCCGCTCGATGGGCGCAGACCCGGTGCAGAAGCTGGTGCTTCCGCGCGTGCTGGCGGCCACGCTCGCGTTGCCGCTGCTGACGGTGCTGGCCGACGTGCTGGGCGTGCTCGGCGGGATGCTGCTGGCGTGGAGCCAGTTCGGCATCGATCCGAGCTTCTACCTGCAGACGATCGTCAACACGGTCACGATCCAGGACCTCTTCTCCGGGGTCGCGAAGACGTTCGTGTTCGGCTGGCTGATCGCGATGGTGGGTTGCTCCACCGCGCTCCAGACGACCGGCGGCACGGTCGGCGTCGGTCGCGCTACGACGCGCGCCGTCGTCGCGGC
>CAZPNB010000427.1:0-2879 GCA_964587305.1 uncultured Spirochaetales bacterium
GCCGCGCGCGACAGGGGACTCGGGATTGAGCGAAGCGAAGAAGGCGATCTCGCCGGACGCAAACGAGCTCGGGGAACGACTGCACGCCCTGCAAGTGCGGGTCGCCGAGCTCCGGGGGCGTCTTTGACCTCGCGTCGATGCGCGAGCGGGTTGCGGCGCTCGAGGGCCAGGCGGCCGATCCCAATCTTTGGAGCGATCGCGAGCGCGCCGAGCAGCTCCTGCGGGAAAAACGCGGGGCCGAGCGCGATCTCGCGCGCTACGACGCGCTGACGGCCGCCCTCGACGACGCCGAGGTTTTGATCGAGCTCGCCGCCGAGGCCAACGACGACGGCACGCGCGGCGAGGCGTTCGAGAAGCTCGTCGCGGTGGAGCGGGAGCTCGACGCGGCGCTGCTGCGCCGGCTGCTCGGCGGCGAGCACGACGCCGGACCGGCGATCGTCTCGATCAACGCCGGCGCCGGCGGTACCGACGCCTGCGACTGGGCGGAGATGCTCCTGCGTATGTACCTGCGCTGGTGCGAGGAGCATGACTACGCCACCGAGATCCTCGACGTGCAAGCCGGCGACGAGGCGGGCATCCGCGGCGTCACCTTCACGGTGGCGGGCGACTACGCCTACGGCTATCTCAAGGCCGAGGAGGGCGTGCACCGGCTGGTACGCATTTCGCCCTTCGACTCGCAGGCGCGCCGGCACACCGCCTTTTCGAGCGTCGGCGTGATTCCGCAGATCGACGATTCGATCGAGATCGAGATCGACGAGAACGATCTGCGCGTCGACACCTATCGGGCGGGCGGAGCGGGCGGCCAGCACGTCAATAAGACCGATTCCGCGGTGCGCCTCACCCACCTGCCGACCGGCATCGTCGTTCAGTGTCAGAACGAGCGCTCCCAGCACAAGAACCGCTCCTCCGCGCTGAAGGTGCTGCGGGCGCGGCTCTACGAGCATGCCCGGCTGGCGCAGGAGGAGAAGATCGCGGCGCTGCGCGGCGAAAAGGCAAAGATCGACTTCGGCAGCCAGATCCGCTCCTACACGCTGCACCCGCAGCAGCGCGTCAAGGATCACCGCACGGACCTCGAGATCGGCAACGTGGAGGCGGTCCTCCACGGGGATATCGACCGCTTCATCCGCGCGACGCTCTTGTTGCGAGCGGGTGGCAAGCCGGCTGCCGCGAGCCCGACGGGCTCGGTGTGAGCGAGCGGGAGGTCCGGCGCGAGAAGCTCGCCGCGCTGCGCGCGGCGGGCATCGATCCCTACCCGCCGCGGGTGGGCCCGCGTGAGCCTCTGGCCGCGGTGCACGCGCGGTTCCGCGACCGCGACGCCGAAGCGCTCGAAGCCGAATCGCCGCGTGTCGGCGTCGCCGGACGCGTGATCGCGCTGCGCTCGTTCGGCAAGCTCCTGTTCGCGACGCTGCTCGAGAACGGCGAGAGGCTGCAGATCAGCGCCCGCAAGGCAGAGCTGGCGCCCGAGGTGTTCTCGTTCGTCAAGCAGCTCGACGTGGGTGATTTCGTGCGCGTCGAAGGGCCCGTTTGGCGGACGAAGAGCGGTGAGCTCACCGTCGACGTGCGCGAGGCCCAGCTGCTCGCCAAGGGCCTCTGCCCGCTGCCCGCGAAGTGGCACGGCCTCGCCGACGTCGAGGCGCGTTTCCGCTCGCGGCACCTCGACCTGCTCGTGAACGAGGACGCGCGCCGGATGGCGATCCAGCGCAGCCGCGTGGTGAGCGCAATGCGCGCGAGCCTCGACGTGCGCGACTTCCTCGAGGTGGAGACGCCGGTGCTCCAGCCGCTGTACGGCGGCGCCGCCGCGCGGCCATTCACCACCCACCACAACGCGTACGGGCAAGAGCTCTACCTGCGCATCTCCGACGAGCTGTACCTGAAGCGGCTGGTCGTGGGTGGCCTCGATCGGGTGTACGAGATCGGGCGTGTGTTCCGCAACGAGGGGGTGTCGCGCAAGCACAATCCCGAGTTCACGATGATGGAGTGCTACCAGGCGTACGCCGACTACCGCGACATGATGGCGCTCGCGCAGGCGCTCGTGCAGGAGATCGCCGCGCGAGTGATCGGCGGAATGCGCGTCGAGTTCCAGGGCCACGTGCTCGAGCTGGGCGGCGACTGGCGGCGCGTCACGCTGCGCGACGCGATCGGCGACGCCACCGGCATCGACGTGCTGGCCCAGGCCGATCTCGGCGCGCTGCGCGACGCGATCCGTTCGAGGGGATGGGATCCGGGCGCCGCGCCGACCTGGGGTCGCCTGGTCGACGATCTGTTCAGCGAGCGCGTCGAGCCGTCGCTCTTCCAGCCGACCCTCGTCACGGACTACCCGGTGGAGTTGTCGCCGCTGGCGAAGCGCTCCCGCGAGGACCCGCGCCTGGTCGAGCGCTTCGAGCCGTTCCTGGCCGGAATGGAGATCGGCAACGCGTTCAGCGAGCTCAACGATCCCGACGACCAGCGCGACCGCCTGCTGGCGAGTCGGAGCGCGCTGGAGGCCGGCGACGCGGAGGCCCATCCGCTCGACGAGGACTACCTGCGCGCGCTCGAGGTCGGCCTGCCGCCGACCGGAGGGCTCGGCATCGGCGTGGATCGGCTCGCGATGATCCTGTGCGACGCGCCGAGCTTGCGCGAGGTGATCATCTTCCCGCACATGCGTCCTCCGTCGGATGGCACCGCGAACTCCGACACTGGGGATCGGGACGGGGAGGGCGCATGAGCGAGGCCGTCGCCGGCGTCTTCTCGGTGCTGACCGCGGCGGGCAGCAGCGTGGCGCTGGCGCTGATCATCGCGATCGCGCTCGGTATCAACGCGATGACGCTCGTATTCCTCGGCTCGGCCGTCGTTGCGCTCGAGCGGTTCGCGCGCGTAGCCAAGCGCTGGAGCGTGATCGC
>CAZPNB010000428.1:0-4053 GCA_964587305.1 uncultured Spirochaetales bacterium
CCGGACCGTGTTCCGGCCCGACGGATCGGACCGGATGCCGCACTGGAAGCGGGCGGGCACCTGGGCCTGCGTGGAGGGCACGCCCGGGGCGCTTCCTCCGGCGGGCCTGCTCGAGGCCGCCGGCGAGCCGGTCTTTCGCAAGCGCTTCTTCAGCGCCTTCGGCGCGCCGGGGCTCGAGGCGCGGCTGCGCGAGCTGAACACGGGCTCGCTGCTCCTCGCCGGCCTCTACCTGCACGCCTGCGTGCGCGCGACCGCGCTCGACGCCTACGAGCGCGGCTACGACGTCTGGATCGTCGACGATGCCGTCGGCTCGACGGAGCCGGTACACGCGGAGATCACGCGCAGCTATCTGAGCGAGCGCGCCGCCCGCTTCGTCGAGACGCGCGAGCTGCTCGAGCGCCTGCGCGGCGAACGGCAGGTGGAGGCCGGCCCGACCGACGACGTCTTCCCGGTGGCGTGCATCGCCGGGAAGTGGCGCGCCGCGAGCGCGCAGCGGCGCGTGGTCTGCCGGCAGCCGTCGGATCAGCGGGTTCGCCTCGGCGAAGTTCCCTTCGCAGAGCCGGCAGTGGTCGAGGCGGCGGTCGCCGCCGCCTCGCACGCGCGTCCCGAGTGGGAGCAGCGCAACGCCGAAGAGCGCGCCGGCCCGCTCCGGCGCTTCGCGACGCGTCTCGGCGAGCGCGAGGAGGAGCTGACGCTCCTGCTCGTCCGCGAGATCGGAAAGCCGCGCGGCGAGGCGCAGGCCGAGGTCCGCCGGGCGATCGCGCACGTCGAGGGCGCCTTGCGGCGAATTCCGGCGGAGGAGGCGGAAATCGGGGGGCCGAAGTCCGACACCCGAGTGCGTTACCGTCCGGTCGGAACCGTCGCGCTGGTCACGCCCTGGAACAACCCGCTGGCGATTCCCGTCGGAAAGATCGCCCCGGCGCTGGCCTTCGGGAATGCCGTGGTCTGGAAGCCGGCCTTTCGCGCCCCGCGCACCGCGCTGGCCGTGATGGCGGCGCTGCACGACGCCGGGATTCCCGGTGATCTCGTGAACCTGGTCTTCGGAGAAGCCGACACGGCGCGCTGCTTGATCGCCGAGCCCCGCGTCGACGCGGTCTCGGTCACCGGCTCGATCGTGACGGGCCGCCGCGCGGCCGCCTTGTGCGCGCAGCATGGCAAGCCCCTCCAGGCGGAGCTCGGCGGCAACAATGCCGCGGTCGTGCTCGCGGACTGCGACGTCGAGTCGGAGGCCCGAGGTCTCGCGCTCGCCGCCTTCGGCTTTGCCGGGCAGCGCTGCACCGCCACGCGTAGGATCATCGTCGAGCGGAGCATCGCCGTGCGCTTCACGGACGCGCTCGTGGCGGCCGTTGCGCGACTCGTCGTCGGCGACCCGGAGGATCCGGATACGCAGGTCGGCCCGCTGGTCTCCCCGGAGCATCGTGAGGCGGTCGCCGCAGCGATCGAGCAGGCCATCGCGGAGGGTGCCCGGCTCCTGTGCGGCGGGCTCGCGCCGCAGGCGCTCGAGCACGGCTGCTACTTCCTGCCCACGCTGGTGGCGGATCTTGACCCCGGCGCGCCGCTCGCGCAGGAGGAGACCTTCGGTCCGGTGGCGGTGATCCTTCCGGCGGATGGCCTCGACGAGGCGATCCGGATCGCGAACGGGGTGCCGCAGGGCCTCGTCGCAAGTGTCTGTACCCGCGATCCAGTTGCTCGCGAGCGCTTCGCGCGAGCGGTCGAGGCGGGGATCCTGAAGCTCGCCCCGGGAGCGCTGGCCGTGCACCCCGAGGCGCCCTTCGGAGGCTGGAAGGCGTCGGGCATTGGTCCCCCCGAGCACGGTGACTGGGACCGGGAGTTCTACGCGAGGCCGCAGGCGGTCTACCGCGGAGGCACGCTTGCGACGGGCCGCACGTGACGCCCGAGCAGCAGGAAACGCTGACCCGCGTGGGGCCCGGTACGCCGATGGGCGGGCTCCTGCGCCGCTACTGGTTGCCGATCGCCGTCAGCTCCGAGCTGCCGGCGGGCTGCGTCCGCCCGGCGCGGCTCTTGGGCGAGGACCTCGTCGTGTTCCGGTCGCTCGCGGGCGAGCTCGGCGTCCTGGAAGAGCACTGCCCACACCGACGCGCGTCGCTTCGCTACGGCACCGTGGAGCAGGAGGGCATTCGCTGCGCCTACCACGGCTGGAAGTTCTCGCCCGCGGGCGATTGCCTCGAGATGCCGATGGGGCCTCCCTCGGCCGCGGGGCGCGTGCACGCGCGTACGACGGCCTACCGCGCACAGGAGCTCGGCGGCCTGGTCTTCGCGTACCTGGGCCCCGAGCCCACGCCGCTGCTGCCGCGTTTTGATCTCTTCGTGTGGGAAGGCGCACTGCGCGATGTCGGCCGCGCGCTGATTCCGTGCAACTGGCTCCAGATCATGGAGAACAGCGTCGATCCCACGCATCTCGAGTGGCTCCACGGACACCACCTCGCATCGGTGCGCCGGGGCCAGGGCCTCCCGGAGCCGCGGCACTATCGCAAGCGCCAGATCAAGCTGGGCTTCGAGCGGTTCCGCTATGGCATTGTCAAGCGCCGCATCGTCGAGGGCGGCAGCGAGGACGACGACGATTGGAAGATCGGGCACCCGCTCGTCTTTCCCGTGTCGCTGCGCGTGGGCTCCGACCCGCAGCACCGTTTCCAGATCCGAGTTCCCGTGGACGATGATCACACGCAGCACTACTGGTACTCGTGCTACCGGCCGGCCGATGCGAGCCTGCTATCGCCGCAGGCGCAGATCCCCGTCTACGACGTTCCCTGGCGCGATGAAAAGGGCGACTTCATCGTCGATTACGTCGACGGTCAGGACATCATGACCTGGGTCACGCAGGGCGCCATCGCGGACCGCACGCGCGAGCACCTCGCCGTCTCCGATCGCGGGATCGTGCTGCTGCGCGAGCTCCGCTTCGAGCAGCTCGAGCGCGTCGAGCGCGGCCTCGATCCGCTCGGCGTCGTGCGTGATCCCGAGGAGAACCGCCTGATCGAGCTGCCGCAGGAGCGCAACAAGTATCGCGACGGCGCGGGCTTTCTCGCCGAGGCCCTCGAGCTGAGCCACGTGCGCTACAGCCCGCTGCGCGCGGAGATCGCGCGGCTGCTCGAGGCTCGGCCGCGGGATCCGGGCGCGCGCGAGTGAGGCGCGCCAAGCGCGTCCTCGTCTACGCGCAGCATCTCTCGGGCGTGGGGCACTACGTGCGCATCCGCGAGATCGCGCGCTCGCTCGCGCGGGATCACCGCGTCGCCTTCGTCCAGGGCGGCCGGTCGGTGCCGCGCCCGGACGACGGCAGCGCCTTCGAGCTCGTCGTGCTCCCGCCGATCCGGCGCGGCCCGCAGGGAATCGAGCCGCTGGATCGCGCCCGGAGCCTCGCGGCGGTGCTGCGGGCCCGCGCCGCGATCCTCCGGCGCGCGGCGACGGAGATCGCGCCCGACGTGCTCATCGTCGAGCACTACCCCTTCAGCAAGTGGGAGCTCGAGCCGGAGATCGACGCCGTGATCGACGCGGCGCGCGCCGCGAATCCGGACCTCCAGCTCGTCTGCTCCGCCCGCGACATCCTGAAGAAGACACGGCACGAGTGCCTTTCCGACGACGCCTATCAGCGGCGCGTGGTCGCCAGGTTGAACGATCGCTTCGACACCCTCCTCGTGCACGCCGATCCGAGCTTTACGCGCCTCGAGGAGCACTTCGAGGGGGCCGGCGAACTCGCGATCCGCCTGGCCTACACCGGCTTCGTCTCCGAAAAGCCCGAGCCGGTGCGAGACGCGGTGCGCGCGTGGCCGGAGGGGCTCGGGGCGGGCGAGGGCCGGGTGGTGGTCAGCACGGGAGGCGGCGCGGGGAGCGCCGCGCTGGTCGAACGGATCGTCGAGGCGTGGGCCCGGCTCGTCTCGCGCGGAGCGGATGGAGGGCGTCGTCTGCTGGTCTTCTCCGGCTTGTTCTGGAGCGACGACGAGATCTCGCGGCTGCGCGAGCGCGCGACTACCGGGCGCTGTGTCGTGCTTCCCTTCGCGAGCGACTTCCTTCGCTGGGTCGAGCAGGCCGATCTCTCGA
>CAZPNB010000429.1:0-3993 GCA_964587305.1 uncultured Spirochaetales bacterium
GCCGGGTCGCGCAGCAGCTCGACGGCGATCTTCTGCGCCTGCGCGACGTTCTTGCCGGCGAGCTGGGCGTAGGTGTGGTTGGCGCTCGCGGGGTCTTGGCTCTCGTAGCCGGCGCTGCCGAACTCCACCGGCGCGAGCCGCCCGTTGCGCTGCACGAGCTGGCGCAGTGCGAGGCGCCCTTCGCGCCACCACTCGACGTCGGCCGCGTCGCCGAACGTGCACACCATCAGGATGCCGGTGCCCTTCTCCGCGTCGGCCTTCTCGCTCGAGAAGATTGGCACCGGCACGCGGAACAGCGGCGTGATCGCGCGCTTCCCGAACAGCGGCTGGTAGCGGGTGTCGGCGGGGTGCGCGGTGACGCCGACGCAGGCGGCGAGCAGCTCGGGGCGGGTCGTCGAGATCACGAAGGACCCGCCACCCTCGACCGCGAACTCGATGTCGTGGTAGGCGCCCGGCCGCTCGCGATCCTCCAGCTCGGCCTGCGCGACCGCGCACTGGAAGTCGACGTCCCACATCGTCGGCGCGTAGCGGCTCTCGACGTGGCCCTTCGCAAAGAGATCCAGGAACGAGTACTGCGCGACGCGGCGCGCGTGCGGATCGATCGTCTGGTACTCGTGCCGCCAGTCGATCGACAGGCCGAGGCGCTCCCACAGCGCCTTGAACGACCGCTCGTCTTCGCGGGTCACCCGCTCGCAGGCCTCGATGAAGTTGGGGCGCGAGACCTGGCGCGGCGGATCCTTGCGCTGCGCCGCGCTCGCCGCTTCGAGCACGAGGCCCGGCTCGTAGCGCGCGGTCGGGTCGCAGCGGATGTGGAAGTAGTTCTGCACGCGGCGCTCGGTCGGCAGCCCGTTGTCGTCCCAGCCCATCGGGTAGAAGACGTTGCGGCCCGCCATTCGCTGGTAGCGCGCCACGAGATCGGTGTGGGTGTAGGAGAAGACGTGCCCGGGGTGCAGCGAGCCCGACGCGGTGGGCGGGGGCGTGTCGATCACGAACGTCTCGGCGCGCGGGCGGGCCGGGTCGTAGTGGTAGACACCGCTCTCTTGCCAGGCCGCGTGCCAGCGCCGCTCGGCCGCCGGGGCGTCGAAGTGCTTCGGCAGCGCGCTCGGATCGATTGCGCGGTGGCGGGCGGTCATGAGGAACCCGGCGAGGGTGGCTTGGGGCGAGGGTCGAAAGGGCCGCCAGCATACGGCAGGTCGGGTTCCCCGCACCCGGGGTTCGAGGAGGCGGCTTGCGACGCCCCGGGCCGGTCGATAGCTTCCCGGGCCCGCCGAATCCCGCGCCGCTCTCGGCGCCCCAGGAGCGATCGATGGCCAAGACTTCCCAGGTGCTTCGCGACAAGCGCCGCAAGAAGCTGATCAAGAAGCACGCTGCGAGGCGTGCCGAGCTGCGCCAGAAGCTGAAGGACCCGGAAGTCTCGATCGAGGAGAAGCTCGAGGTGCAGCAGCAGTTCGCGAAGCTGCCCCGCAACTCGTGCCCGACGCGCCTCAATCGGCGCTGCGAGATCTCCGGCCGCTCGCGCAGCTACTACCGCAAGTTCGCGATCTCGCGGATCGCGCTGCGCGAGCTCGCGCTCAAAGGCCAGCTCCCGGGCGTGCGGAAGTCGAGCTGGTAACGGAGGGGAACCCGATGAAGGAAGGCATCCATCCCGACTATCACAAGGTGCTGTTCGTCGACTCCGCCACCGGGCACGAGTGGACGAGCCGCTCGACGATGAAGTCGCGAGATATGCGCGAGATCGACGGCGAGCAGGTTCCCGTCATCCACCTCGACATCTCGTCGCACAGCCATCCGTTCTGGACCGGCACGATGCGCGAGCTCGATCACGACGGGAAGATCGACCGCTTCCGCCGCCGCTACGGCGGCAAGAAGAAGTAAGTAGGGACACCGCCATGGCCCGTCAGTGCGACCTGCTCGGCACGAAGCCCCAGTTCGGCCACAACGTCTCGCATTCGAACCGGCGCACGAAGCGCCGCTTCAATCCGAACCTGCAGCAGGCGACCTTCTACAGCGATGCGCTGCGACACCGCGTTGGGCTGCGCGTCACGACCCGCGCGATCCGCACCGTGCAGAAGCACGGCGGCCTCGACCGCTTCCTGGTCAATATGGACGTGGCGAAGCTCGCGCCGGTCGGTCAGAAGCTGAAGCGCCGCGTGCACAAGGCGCTCGGCGGATTGCCGAAATCGATGCTAGCCCGCTAGTCCGCCGGCTCCCGCTCGCGCCCTACGCGGGCCGCGGTACCCGTCGCGTTTGCTGATCTGCATCCCTTGATGCATGATCCGTGCAGATGAGAACGACGCTGAACATCGACGACGATCTGCTCGAATCGGCCCGGCGTCTCTCCGGGATCGGCGAAAAGACTGCGCTGGTGCGGGCCGGTCTCGAGGCACTGATCGAGCGGGAGAGTGGGCGCCGGCTGGCCTCGCTCGGGGGCAGTGAACGGCAGTTGCGCACCGCGCCCCGGCGCCGCGCGACCCGCCGCGCGTGATCCTGGTCGACACGTCGATCTGGGTCGACCACCTGCGGCGGGGTCTACCGGATCTGACGGAGCTCCTCGAGGGCGGAGAGGTGCTGTGCCATCCCTTCGTGATCGGCGAGATCGCCCTCGGGCAGCTCCAGCGGCGCACCGAGATTCTCGGGTTGCTCGCGGCTCTCCCGTCGGCGCCCGAAGCCTCGCACGATGAGGTGCTCGACTTCGTCGGGTCCCACCGACTGGCGGCCCGGGGCATCGGCTGGGTGGACGCGCACCTGCTGGCGTCGGCCTCGCTCGCGACGGCCCGGCTGTGGAGCGCGGACCGGCGGCTCACTGCTGCCGCTCGCTCGCTCGAGCTCGCCCGCTAGTCCGGCGCTAGTCTGTCACTCTCCCTGCTCCCGCTCGCGCCCCCAGAACACCTGCTCCGGCGTCGAGAGCGCGCGACGGTAGGCGTCGTCGTGCAGGCCGAGCAGGCCGGGCCGGCGCAACGGCAGCACCTGGACGTCGTAGATCTCCTCGCAGGTGCGCTGGTAGCGCAGGTCGGCGACGAACGCGCCGGTCGGCAGGTGCAGCAGCGTGATCCCGCAGAACACGCCGCGCCGCCCGGCCAGCCCGAGGTCGCCGAACGTGTGCTGCTTGCGGATCATCGACGTGCCGACGAAGAGATAATCGCCGCAGCGCGCCAGCCCGCGCGCGAAGCCTTCCACGCGGTTCACCACCTCGTACTGGTGGCGCTCGGCATCGACCGCGATCACCTCGCCGGTGGCCGAGAGCAGCGCGTAGAGCTTCCCGTCGTAGACGCGCGGCGAGTGCGGCATCGCGAGCGAGCCGAGGATCACCTCGCCGCTCGGCACGTCGAGCAGCACACCGCCGCGCTCCTTGTTCGCGCGCCAACCGCCGGCCGCGTCGGTGGCGCCGAGCGCGGTGACATAGCGCGGCGCGCCGTCTACCAGCGCGAGCCCGTTCAGGTGGCAGCGGTCTTCGGGCGCGAGCGCGGACACGAACGGCGGCTTCCAGACCGGCCGGAAGCTGAAGCGCGGATCGAGCTGGAACAGGCACGAGAACAGCGTGTTGACGCCGACGAGGCCGCGCTCGGTGAACACCATGTCGTGCACCGCGAGTGCCCCGCAGTGGTGCACCGAGCGCGGCACGAACAGTGCGTCGTAGGTGTCGGGCGAGCGCGGATACGAGGCCGCCAGCCGCGGCTCATTGGCGAGCAGCACGATCGCGTCGCGGGTGGCCACGCCGAGCCGGTCGCCGTCGACCGCCAGCCCCATCGGAACCTCGAACGTGCGCGGTAGCTGCGTCAGGCGCTCGCCATCGGAGCGGATCACGATCACCTTGCCGGCCGGGTACGTGCTGACGAGCAGCGAGCAGCCGAGCTCGGCGAGGATCTCCGGGAGCTGCGGCGTGTGCTGGAACGTGAACGGCGTGGTCGGCGCGGCCATCGGCGCATTCTGCGTTGTGGCGCGGCGGGTCGCCACCGGACACGACAGCCGGCACCATCGCGCCGATGAACGCCC
>CAZPNB010000430.1:0-5008 GCA_964587305.1 uncultured Spirochaetales bacterium
GCCGGTTGTACAGCCAGTACATCAGGCCGAGCGCAAAGAAGTTCTTCGAGCGGTCTCCGTCGCGCGAGCCGATGCCGAGGTCCTTGATCGCCTCGCGGTTCAGCGTGGTGACCGGAATCTCGACCAGCTGGAAGCGCTCGCGGATCTCCGGCAGCGGGTCGTGTTCGTAGCCGGCGCGCTGCAGCGCCTTCTTGTTGAACGCATCGCTGTTGATGATCACCATCCCGCCGCGGCGCACGTCTTCGATGTTCGCGCGCAGCGCCGCGGGGTTGAACGCGACGAGCACGTCCGGCTGATCGGCGGGAGTGCGGACGTCGGCGGCCGCGAAGTGGATCTGGAAGCCCGACACGCCGGCGAGCGTGCCGGCTGGGGCGCGGATCTCGGCGGGAAAGTCGGGCAGCGTGGAGAGGTCGTTGCCGGCCAGCGCCGTGGATTCGGTGAACTTCGTTCCGGTGAGCTGGATGCCGTCGCCCGAGTCGCCGCAGAAACGGATCGCCACTCGTTCGATCTGCTCGGTGGGCTTCCCCATCGCTTCGCTCACCACCTGTCGTTGGGAGGCCTCGAAGGCCACACCGTTTGCGTTCGGGACGAACGGATTGTATCCGGCGACCCATCGGGCGAAACCCCCGCAGCGCCGCGACCTCGCCGCGAAAAAAGCACTGCGCGCAGAGACTTTCCAGAGCTGCCTGCGCGCTGAAGAGGCTCAAGTCGCGGTAGGCCGGACCCGATACGCCCAGCATGATCGCTCCCGCGACGGGCCCGCTCGACGCGACGCCGGAAGGCCTCCATGCGTTGTACGTGTCGCTCAACAGCCCGGTGGTCACGGTGGATGGGCTGCCGGTCGGGCCCGCGGCCGCGGCGATCGCGGTACACGGCGGCTTCGGGACAACCCTACTGATCCGGTCGGTGCGCACCGGGACGGTGGCCTACTTCCACGCCGAGCCGCGCTTCGGCATGGAAGCGGCGCTCTCCCACGCCGAGGGCCTCGGCTTCCTGTTCGACGACGAAGCCAACCTCGCTGGCTTCGGCGCCGGGAGCTCCAGCTGGCCGGCGTGGCTGGCAGAGATCTTCACAGCGGATGTCGAGGAGCTGGAATCCACCGATCCCTCGGCCTGGCTCAGCAAGTTCCGCTGGGCGCTCGCCGAGGATCAGCGCCGCCTCTAGTGCGGCCCGAGAGGAGATCGATGCGGCAGTACGAGGCGCGTTGGGCGTGGGTATGGCTCGCTTGGGGGCTCCTGGCGTCAGGGCTCGGCTGCGCGACGACGGGCCAGTCAGCCCCCCCGAGCGAGAACGCCCGCAAGGCGGCTTCCCATCTGGAGCTCGGCGGCGACCATCTGGCCAACGGGCGCAGCGCGCGGGCGTTGCGGGAGTTCCTCACGGCCGAGCAGCTCGACCCGAAGAACGCGCGCGTCCACTACGCGCTCGGCGACGCATTCCTGGCGCGCGGCAAGCCCGCGGAGGCGGAAGAGCACCTGCGCCGGGCGCTGAAGCTGTCTCCCGACTACCACGACGCGCGCCAGTCCCTGTCGGCGCTGCTGCTGATGCAGAAGCGCTACAGCGAGACCATCCCTGAGTGCGACCGGCTGATCGACGACCCGACCTTCCAGTCGCCATGGCGCGCGCTGACGAACCGCGCCTCGGCGGAGTACAAGCTGGGTCGCGTGCAAGAGGCCCGCGACACGCTGGCGCTGGCGCGCGAGTACCAAAAGGACTACTGGCCCGCCACGCTCGCGCTGGCAAACCTCGAAGGAGAGACCGGCCACCGCCTCGAGGCGATCCGTCTGTTCCAGGACATCATCGCGCAGGGTCCCGGCGCGTCGGTGGAGTCCGAGCTGAACTACCGCATTGCTGAGATCTACGTGTCGCTCGGCAAGCGCCGCGAGGCGATGGGTCACCTGACCACGTCGGTGGCCCGCGCGCCCGAAAGCCAGTGGGCGAAGAAGTCGCAGGAGTCTCTCAAGCTTCTGCACTGAAAGGCCCGTCCTTTCCGATCTTCGCTCGGCCATCCCGTCCCATCTTCGCTCGCCTTCGGCTCGCTGCGCGCCGGACGGCTTGCCTCGCTGCGCGCGACTTGCGGTTCACGTGTACCCTTGCCGGCGTGGCGGAGAAGTCCGGTCGCGGCGAGGGGATCGGCGAGCAGCCGGAGGTGTCGGGCGATCGGCTGTCGATCGGCCGCTACCTGACCTCACAGCGCGAGCTGCGCGGAATCTCGCTCGACGAGCTGGCTGCGCGCACCCGGATCCCGCGCCGCAACCTCGAACGGCTCGAGTCCGGTGCATTCGACGCGCAGCCCGACGGATTCGTGCGCGGCTTCGTGCGGACGGTGGCGGAGGCGCTCGGACTCGACCCGAACGAGGCCGTGATGCGGCTGGTCGGCGAGCCGGCGAGCGGCGATGAGGAATTGCGCCGGCGCCGGCGGCTGCGCGCGGCGCTGCTCGGCGTGGCGCTGGCCGGAGTCGCGCTGCTGGTGCTGGGCTTTGGCCTGCGCTTCGCGACCCGCTGGATCGTCGAGCCCGCGGGCGGCCCTCCGGATCACGTCTACCGCCGCGACGCGGTCCGCTCGCTGGCGGAGCAGGGAGCCCGGGGCGCGGCAGACGGCGGAGATGCGGCCGCAGCGAACCCTCCGGATCCGGCGGATCGCTGAGCTTGCCCGCACCCGTCGCGGAGCAGACCGACGCGGTGATCCTGCGCGCGGTCGACGTCGGCGAGTCGGATCGCATCCTGCACCTGCTGGTTCCCGAGCATGGTCGGGTCGCGGCGATTGCGAAGGGTGCACGCCGCAGCACGAAGCGCTTCGCCGGCACGCTCGACCTGTTCAATCAGCTGCGAGTGTCGATCCACCGCCGCCGCGGCGTCGCGCTGTGCCGTCTCGAGCAGGCGGTGCTGGTGCGTCATTACGCTCCGCTGCGCTGCGACCCGGCTCGCTTCGCGCTCGGCTGCTACCTGCTCGAGCTGCTGGACCGGCTCGCGCCCGAGGGCGGGGAGCCGCGAGAGATGCGGCGGTTGTTCCGCTTCGCGCTCGAGTCGTTCGAGGCGGTCGCGACGCACCGGCCGGACTCCGCGCTGCGGACGATCCTCGAGCTGCGGGCGCTCGACGCGCTCGGGCTGCGCCCAGAGCTGCGCCGCTGCGTCGGCTGCGGGCGCGAGCTCCACGGGCACGACGCGGTGGGGTTCCACGTCGCCGACGGGGGCCCCGTGTGCGGTGCGTGCGGTGCGCGGCGTTCGGGTGTCCTCGCCGTGCACGTCGGTACCCTGCGCGCGCTCGACCAGGGGCTCGCGCTCGACGTGCGACGGCTCGACCGGCTGATCCTGTCGGCTCGCGCGCTCGAGGAGGCGCGCCAGATCGTCGGACGCTTCCAGCGCTTTCACGTCGGTGTCGAGCTGTCGAGCCAGCGCTTCCTCGACCGCATGCTGCCGTGCGCCGGCAAAGCCCGAGGAGGCCCCTTATAATGCGCGCCCGCCCATGTCGAGCGACCAACCGGCGAAGCGCCGCCGCCTCGAGCGGATGGAGGACCTCGTCTCGCTGTGCGCGCGGCGCGGGTTCATCTTCCCGTCCAGCGAGATCTACGGCGGGATCAACGGCTTCTGGGACTACGGACCGCTCGGCGCCGAGCTGAAGCAGAACCTCAAGGCGCTGTGGTGGCAGCGTGTCGTCCGCGAGCGGCCGGACGTCGAGGGGATCGACACCGCGATCATCGCCCACCCGCGCACCTGGGAGGCGTCGGGTCATGTCGAGCACTTCAGCGACCCGATGGTCGACTGCAAGACCTGCAAG
The DNA here is from genome assembly GCA_964587305.1 of uncultured Spirochaetales bacterium. Lineage (GTDB taxonomy): Bacteria > Myxococcota_A > UBA9160 > UBA9160 > SMWR01 > JAHEJV01. Next base: position 3,776 of record CAZPNB010000430.1, read on the forward strand.
CGCCGCTTCCGCGCCGACCAGATCGCCGGCGAGCCGTGCCCCGAGGCTCCAGCGCAGCGGACGATTCCCGAGTGCCAGCTCACCGAGCCGCGCAACTTCAACCTGATGCTCCAGACGCAGATCGGGGCGTCGAGCGAGGCGGCCACAGTCGCCTACCTGCGCGCCGAGACCTGCCAGCCGATCTTCAACGACTTCAAGCGCGTCCGCGACGTGTCGCGCCAGCAGATCCCGTTCGGCATCGCGCAGATCGGCAAGGCGTTCCGCAACGAGATCAATCCGCGCAACTTCACGTTCCGCTCGCGCGAGTTCGAGCAGGCGGAGCTCGAGTTCTTCTGCCATCCGAGCGAGCGCGAGAAGTGGTTCGAGCACTGGCAGGCCGAGCGCCTCGCGTTCCACCGCGAGCTGGGCTTCGGCGCCGATCACCTGCGGACCCGGCCGCACGCCGCGAACGAGCTCGCTCATTACGCGCGGGCGGCGGTCGACGTCGAATATCTGTTCCCGTTCGGCTGGCAGGAGATCGAGGGCATCCACGACCGCGGCGACTGGGACCTGTCGCGTCACAGCCAGTACTCCGGCAAGGACCTGGGCATCACGGACCCCGACACCAAGGAGCACTACCTGCCGATGGTGATCGAGACCTCGGTGGGGGTCGACCGCACCTGTCTGGCGCTGCTCTGCGACGCCTATGGCGAGGAGGAACTCGCAGCAGGCGACACCCGCACGGTGATGCGCTTCCCGGCGAGCCTGGCGCCGGTCTCGGCGGCGGTCCTGCCGCTGTCGAAGAAGCTCGCCGAGCCGGCGCTCGCCTTGGAGCGAGAGCTGCGTCGCCGTTTCAACGTCTTCTACGACGACGCCGGCAACATCGGCCGGCGCTACCGCCGAATGGACGAGGCGGGCACACCGTGGTGCGTGACCGTGGATTTCGAGACCGCGAGCGACGGCAAGGTCACCGTGCGCGAGCGCGACACGATGGCGCAGGAGCGCATCAGCGCGGACGCCGTGGAGGCCTGGGTCGCCGCCCGCCTGGAGCCGGCTTGAGTCGAGCTCCGGGGGGGCTGGCGGCGCGGCCGCGGAGCGCGGATCCCTTCGTCTCGCTCGACGAGCAGGGCATCGGCGCGCTGATCGAGATCGCGGCGCGCAAGGGGCGCGCGGTGCGGCCCGGGCTGAAGCTCGGGCTGTGCGGCGAGCACGGCGGAGATTCCAGCAGCGTGCGCTTCTGTCACCGCGTCGGCC
>CAZPNB010000431.1:0-3202 GCA_964587305.1 uncultured Spirochaetales bacterium
AAACGAGCCGCAGCGCCACTGCGGTGAGCGCGATCTTGTACAGCAGCTCGCGCCGGTCGAGCCCCAGGTTCAGGAAGAACGGCGCGATCAGCGGGCCGGTGGCGTCGATTCCCGTGTTGAGCAGCTCAACCACGCCTCCCAGCACGACGAAGCGACGGCCCAGGGCGAGCTGTTCGGGGTGAGTTCCGATCAAGAGCCAGTGAGGCGCCCAGGTCGCCATCAGTACGAACAGGCCGATCAGCCCCTGAGCGGCGTCGGGCGGTAGCGACCGGAGCACAGCGAGCCCGAGGAAGCCCGTCGGCACGAGTAGCGCCGAATAGCGCGCCGAGACCGTGTATGCTCGCGCGCGCAGCGAGCCGGAGGCGAGCGAAGACCCACCGCAAGCCGCGCGCAGCGAGCCGGAGGCGAGCGAAGACCCACAAATGGACTTGGACCTGACCGCCCTGCTGCTCTGGTACGCCGCGCTGCTCTTCTCGCTGACCTTCCATGAGGCTGCGCACGGCTGGGCGGCGCAGCGCGGTGGCGATCCCACCGCCTACCTCGGCGGCCAGGTCACGCTCGACCCGCGCCCGCACATCCGGCGCGAGCCGTTCGGCACCGTCGTGGTGCCGTTGCTCTCGTTCGCGGCCGCGGGCTGGATGATCGGCTGGGCGAGCACGCCCTACGACCCGAACTGGGCGCTGCGCCACCCGCGCCGCGCGGCGTGGATGGCGCTCGCCGGGCCCGCTGCGAATGCGTGCCTCGTGCTGGCGGCGGGCGTGGTGATCCGCGTGGGTCTCGCCGGCGGCGTCTTCGAACCACCGCTCGGCATCCGCTTCGACCGCGTGGTGGAGAGCGCGCTCGGCGGAGTGTGGACGACGCTCGCCGCGCTCGTCTCGATCCTGTTCACGTTGAACCTGGTGCTGCTCGTGTTCAACCTGATCCCGGTCCCGCCGCTCGACGGCGCCGGAGCGATCGGCTTGTTGCTGCCCGAGCGGCTCGCGCAGCGCCTGCGCGTGGCGTTCATGCGACCCGCGTGGGGCCTCTTCGGGATCCTGGTCGCGTGGATCGCGATCCGCGACCTGTTCCCGCCGGTGCACCGCGCGGCGATCCGGCTGTTGTATCCCGAGCTTCCCTACGGCTGAAGATGCGGCCTACTCCGGCGCGTCACTCGTACGGTCGAGCAGCCGGCGCAGCCGCGGCAGGGCGAGACGATCCTTCTCACGCCCCGCGGCCTCCTTCGAGCGGATCACGTCGACGAGCGAGGCGACGTGGATCCGAACGCCACGCGCCGCCTCGATCTCGATCGCGTCTCGTCGTAGGTCTGCGTACCCGTCGGTGCCGCTGGGGCGGAACATGAGATCGAGATCACCGGCCTGCGTCGTAAGATTGAGAATCCCTTCCGGCGCGAGGTTGCGCAGAAAACCGCCCGAACAGTCGAAGGCCAGACCTTCCGGCACGCCCTCCGTGCGAATCCGGGCGCCGAGGGTGCGCAGCGCGCTCGCCAGCCGGTCGAGATTCTCCGGCGCGCGCTCTGGCACAATGTCGAGGTCGATGGTCACGCCGACATCGCCGTGCAAGATGGCGGCCATGCCGCCGACGAGAACGAACTGGACGTCCGCTTCGCGCAGAGCGCGGAGCATCCGGACCGGGTCGAACTCCCCAGTCTTCGATTTCACTCGCCTCCGCCTCGCCGCGCGCGCTGCACAGCCCGACGACCGCGCAGCGCGAAGCGCGCGGCCTGGGTCGCATCGGCGAGCCGCTGGCGGGGTGTCCGGCGCAGGGTCCGCTCGAAGAGCGAGTCGGTCGCGGGGTCCGGCTCGCCGAGTCCCACGCGCAGCTCGAAGCCGGCCGAGCGGATCAGCCGCTCGACCAGCGCCGTCGACGGCACCCGCGCGCCGGACTCGATCCGGCCGATCGTCGACTGAGGGACACCCGCCCGCCGGGCCAGCTCCGCCTGGGTGAGCCCAGCCCGCTTACGCGCCTCACGAACCAGTTGCCTCGTCGACACGCGCTGTTGATAGCCAATTGGCTATCAGCATTCAAGACCCGGGGGCCTCAGCCGCGGTACACGAAGGCCGGCGCCGGCGCGGCGGCTGCGTCGCGCGCGCGCACCACGACGCCGTGCGACGGCGCGAGCGAGCACGCCGGGTCGGTGGCGGACGCATCGCCGGTCAGCGCGAACGCCTGGCAGCGGCAGCCGCCGAAGTCGCGACCGCGCTCCGGGCAGTCGCGGCACGGCGCGCGCATCCAGGCTTCGCCGCGGAACGCGTTCATCCCCGGCGCGTCGGCCCAGCACGCGGCGAGCGGACGCTCCGGAACGCGCCAGAACTCGAGCCCGGGCAGCTCGGCTGCGCCGTGGCACGGCAGCACGCGCCCGTCTGGCGCCACCACGACGCTCTGGCGACCCCAGCCGCCCATGCACGGCTTCGGCCGATCCTTGTGATAGTCGGGCAGCACGAACAGGATCTCGGGGCTCGCCGATTCGCGCCGCAGCCGCGCGACCGCCTCGGCCGCCGCGTCGAGCTGCGCTCGTGTGGGCAACAGCGCCGCGCGGTTGCGCAGCGCCCAGCCGTGATACTGCGCGTTGGCGAGCTCGACGCGCGCGGCGCCGAGCCGGCGCGCGAGCGCGACGATCTCTTCGACGCGGCCGAGGTTGTGGCGGTGCAGCACCACGTTGAGCGTGAGCGGCAGGTCCAGCGCGCGCACCGACGCGGCGAACGCGAGCTTGGCGGCGAACGACGCCGTGCCCGCGATCGCGTCCGACGCGCCGGCGTCGGCGTCCTGGATCGAGAGCTGCACGCTGCGCAGCCCGGCGCGCGCCAACGCCGCGAGCCCGTCGTGATCCAGCATCGTGCCCGCGGTCACCAGATGCGGATAGAGCGACGCCCCGGCGGCGCCCGCGACGATCGCTTCGAGATCCGGGTGCAGCGTCGGCTCGCCGCCGGTGAGGCCGACGTGGACGACGCCGAGCGCCGCCGCCTCGCCGAACACGCGCGACCACGCGGCGCCGTCGAGCCCGTCGCGCACCGCGCGATAGTCGATCGGGTTCGAGCAGTACACGCAGCGCAGCGGGCAGCGGTAGGTGAGCTCGGCGATCAGGTTGTAGGGCCGCGGCGCGCTCACGAGCGATCGCCCTCGCGTTCGAGTACCCCGAGCTTCACCATTTCGTCGAGGAAGTCGTGCACGTCGTCCGCGAGCTGCGTCACCTCGGGGTGTCGCT
>CAZPNB010000432.1:0-3305 GCA_964587305.1 uncultured Spirochaetales bacterium
AGGTGACCCACTGCTTCGCGCGGCCGGGTCCACCGCGGATCTGTTTGCCGACAATGAAATTGATCAGGATCGAGCCGAGGAGCAGCGAAAAGAGCGGAACGTTCCAGCTCAGATAGAAGACCGCGGATGCGCCGGCGAGCAGCAGTTTCCTCGAGCGGGGACTGCGCAGACGATTGGAGAAGAACCCATTGAGCAGGAAGACCGGCGCGAAGAACAACAGGAACTCTAGCGACTGAAATAACATGGGCTCTCTTCCGGACGGGGTCTATTCCAACGTGCAGCGCACGGCGAAGCGCTCCGGCGCCCGCTCAGAGCGCCTCGATCGCGCGGCCGTGCGTATCCATGCGGGAGCGAAGTATGGACGCGCACCTGGCTCCGGGCAACCAACGCTCCCGTCGAAGCGAGCGCATCTCGACCTGGTCTAGTCCGGCACCAACCCGCAGTCGCGGATCTTGTGCAGCAGCGTCTTGTAGGAGACGCCGAGCAGGCGGGCGGCCTGCTTGCGGTTCCACTGCGTGTACTGGAGCACGCGGTCGATCGCCGCGCGCTCGGCCTCCTGGGCGACCAGCCGGCCGACCTCGCGCAGCGGGACGTCGCCCGCGGTCTCTTCGAAGCCGGCGATCAGGTCGCGCAGCGCATCGCCGCCGTGCGGGCCGGCGCGCTCGTCGCGCAGCTCGGCCAGGATCGAGTCCTCGCGCCCGAGCACGACGATTCGCTTGATCAGGTTCTCGAGTTCGCGGACGTTGCCGGGGAACGCGTACCTCTCGATCTCTTCCCGCAGCGCCCCCGAGAGCTCCGGCACGGGCTTCGCGTAGCGCGCCGAGAAGCGGCGCAGGAACGTGTCGACGAGCAGCGGAATCTCCTCGCGGCGTTCGCGCAGCGGCGGAATCTCCAGGCCCACCACGTTGAGTCGGAAGTAGAGGTCCTCGCGAAAGCTGCCTTCGGCGATCATCTCGACCAGGCGCCGGTTGGTCGCGCACACGACGCGCACGTCGACCCGCAGATCCTGGTTGCCGCCGAGGCGCGTGAACTCGCGATCCTGGATCACCTGGAGCAGCTTCGCCTGCAGCGCGGGGCTCATCTCCCCGATCTCGTCGAGGCAGATCGTTCCGTGGTTCGCCACCTCGAACTTGCCGTGCTTGCGCGCGGTGGCGCCGGTGAACGCGCCCTTCTCGTATCCGAACAGCTCGCTCTCGAGCAGCTCGGCGGGCAGCGCGGCGCAGTTCACCTTGATGAAGGGCTTGCCCGCGCGCGGCGAGAGGTCGTGCGCGGTGCGCGCGACGATCTCCTTGCCGACGCCGCTCTCGCCCTGGATCAGGATCGTGACGTCCGTATCCGCCACCTGTTCGAGCGTCGCGCGCACGGCGCGCATCGCGTCGCTTCCCCATACCGCGGAGTCGGCCGACGGAAACAGCTCGCCGGCCAGCCGATCGCGCTCGCATTCGAGCGTCCGGCGCTCGAGCACCTTCTCGAGCGTCGCCTCCAAGAGCGTCGCTTCGAACGGCTTGTTCAGGTAATCGACGGCACCGAGCTGCATCGCCTCCACGATCGTGCTGGCCTTACCGATCACCGAGAGCATCACCACCGGCACGCTTGCGTCGAGCGCACGAATCCGGCGCAGCGTCTCGACGCCGCCGATGCCGGGCATCATCACGTCGAGCAGGATCACGTCGGGCGCGGCGCCGCCCTCGAGCAGCGCGAGCGCGCCCCGCCCGTCTTCCGCCGTGTCGACGTCGTAGCCGGCGAGCTCGAGCAGGTTCGCGAGGAATGCGCGGATGCCCTCTGCATCGTCGACGACGAGCACGCGGAAGCGCTTGGCGGCGCCTTCGCGGCTCATGCTCGCTCCGGCCCGCTCGAGACGCGGCGCGGCGCCTCTGCGGGCAGCGTGAACGAGAAGCGGCAGCCGCCGCCGACGCGCTCCCCGAGCCCGATCACGCCGCCGTGGGCCTCGACCAGCCGCCGGCAGATCGCGAGGCCCAGGCCGAGGCCGCCTCGGCCGTGGCCGAGCTGCACGTAGGGCAGAAACACGCGCTCGCGGTCTTTCGGCGCGATCCCCGGGCCGTCGTCGCTGACGCTGATCTCCACCCAGCGACGCACCCACTCGTCGGCGGGCGTGTCGACGGCCCGCGCCGCGACCTCGATCGAGCCGCCGGCGGACGTGAACTTCACCGTGTTGCCGACCAGGTTGATCAGGACCTGCTCGAGGCGCAGCCGGTCGAAGCGCGCCTCCTCGGCGCCAGCGGCCAGCTCGACCGACAGGCGCAGGTCGCGCCCCTCGAGCTGCGGCCGGAACATCGCGGCCACGCCGTGCAGCACCGGCGCCAGCGGCGCGCGGCCCACCTCGAGCACCTCGTGTCCCTTGTCGGCGCGCGACGCTTCGAGCAGGTTTCCGATGAACGCGTCGAGGCGCTGACAGCTCTTGTTGCTCTCCTCGAGGAACTTCCGCTGCTGTTCGTTGAGCGGGCCGACCTCTTCGCCGAGCAGAAGCCGGTTGTAGCCGCCGATCACCGTCACCGGCGTGCACAGCTCGTGGCTCACCACGCCGAGCAGCTCCTCGCGCTCCGCGCTCTCGCGGCGCAGGCGTTCGCGCAGGGACTCGAGGTCGCGATGCACGCGGGAGAGCTCCTGGCCGGCTTGCAGCAGCTCCTGCTCCAGGCGCCGTACGCGGGTCACATCCTGGATCACGTACGCGCTGGTGCGGTCTTCCGCGTCACGCCACGCGCAGCGGCACACCACGGTGCGCGCGCCGCCGGCCGGACGCCGGATCTCGCACTCGATCGTCTCGCTGGCGGCTTCGCCGGGCAGTCCGTCACCGAGATCGTCCAGCAGATCCTCGAGCTTCGTGCCGACGAGCCCGGTGCCCAGGCCGGCGATCTCGACGAGGCGGTCGTTCGCCCACGCGATGCACCCGTCCGCGATCCACGCCACACCATCCGGTACGGCCATCGCGAGCTTCTGGACCCCGTCCGCCGGCTCGCGGGGGGGCTCGGTTCGACGCGGCGGGGGCGTCATCGAGTGCCCCCTCCAGCGTGGTATATGTGACGCGGCACGCCGCGCGGGGCTGCCCGGGACATCCCCGGCTACATCGCCCCGAACTCGCCTTCACTTGAGGCCGGAACACCCAGCGGAGACGCATGTCTTGACCGTCGAGCCGCCGCGCAAGCGACCGGAGGCCGCACGCAGCAAGCCGAAGGCGACCGAAGATCGAACCGTCGGCGCCGAGCGCCGCATCGCGCGGCTCAGCGCCGAGCTGAACCGGCACCTGCGCCTCTACCACCAGGAAGACGCGCCCGAGATCTCGGACG
>CAZPNB010000433.1:0-5760 GCA_964587305.1 uncultured Spirochaetales bacterium
CGTCACGGCGCTGCTCGGGTTCGCGGCGCTGCTCTCGTGCGCGTTGTCGATGCACTACCTCGGCGAGCTGCGGATCAACCATGGCGAATTCTACGCGCTGATCCTGTTCTCCACTTCAGGAATGATGCTGATGGTAGCGGCGGTCGACATGCTGCCGGTCTTCCTCGGACTCGAGCTGATGAGCATCCCGATCTACGTGCTCGCCGGCTTCGATCGCCGGCGCCTGCGCAGCAACGAATCGGCGCTCAAGTACTTCCTGATCGGCTCGTTCGCGAGCGCGATCCTGCTCTACGGGGTGGCGCTGCTCTACGCGGTCGCCGGCACCACGTCGTTCGCCGGCATCCGCGCGGGCTTCGACGCGTCGAGCACGCTGGCGCTCGCGGGACTGGCCTTCGTGGTGGTGGGCTTCGCGTTCAAGATTTCGTCGGTGCCGTTCCACCAGTGGACGCCGGACGTCTACGAGGGAGCGCCCTCGGCGGTGACCGCTTTCATGAGCGTCACGGTGAAGCTCGCCGCGTTCGCGGCGTTCCTGCGCGTGCTGACGCTCTCCTTCGAGCCGCTGGGTGACCTGCTCGGCAACGTGCTCTGGATGCTGGCGGCGCTGACGCTCGTGGTCGGCAACTTGATGGCCGTGATCCAGGAGAACATCAAGCGCCTGCTCGCCTACTCGAGCATCGCCCACGCCGGCTACCTGCTGATCGGCTTCGTGCCCGGCACCGCCGAGGGGTACTCCGCGGTCGTGTTCTACTTGATCGCCTACCTGTTCATGAACCTCGGAGCCTTCGGCGTGGTAATTGCGCTGGCTCACCGCGGCCAGGACTGCGAGCGCATGAGCTCGCTGGCCGGCTTAGCACAGCGGCGGCCCGGCCTCGCGGCGCTGATGACGCTGTTCATGATCGCGCTCGCCGGCATCCCGGGCACAGCGGGTTTCACCGGCAAGTTCCTGATCTTCTCCGCCGCTGTCGACGCCGGCCAGGTGCCGCTCGCGATCCTCGGCGTGCTGATGAGCGTCGTGTCGGTCTATTACTACCTGCGCGTCCCGGTGCTGATGTACATGCACGATCCGGGCGAAGAGAGCCAGCGCGCGGGGCTCGACAGCGGCGAGATCGTCGTACTCGCGGTGTGCGCGCTAGGCGTCGTCTACCTGGGGCTGTTCCCGAACGGTGCGCTGCCGATCGTCGGCGAAGTGAACGCGCTCGACTGGGCGCGACACTCCGTCGATGTCTTGCTCGAGGGCACCAACGCCGCGATGCGCTGACCGATTTTCCAACTTTCCAATTTCTCTGATGTTCCAGGAGGAACCCCCGATGATCGACGCTTCTTACATCCGCAAGGTCTACGACCGCTACCCCGAGATGGTGAGCAAGGGCGACGTCGACGGAATCGTCGCGCTCTACGCCGAGGACGCGACGATCGAGGATCCGATCGGCTCCGCTCTCCACCGCGGCAGCGACGCGGTGCGCGCGTTCTACAAGGCCGCCGCCGGAGCGGTGACGATGAAGCGCACCGGGCCGGTGCACGTGGCGGGCCGCGAGGCGGCGACGCCGCTGGTCGCGCTGCTCGGGCCCGCGGGCGCGCAGCAGGCGCTCGACATCATCAGCGTGATGACCTTCCGCGAGGACGGCAAGATCGCGTCGATGCGCGCCTACTGGAGCTTCGACGCGCTGCGCCCGGCCACGCCCGAGGATACGGCCTAACGTTCGAGGGGCTCAAGCCCGCTCACACCGCCGAGGCGCGGAAGATCGTCGCCGATCGCTACCCAGTCGGCGCGGTCGTCGAAATAGATATGGAGCTGCGGGCGGCGATCGATCGGTTCGTGCATGCTCGCGAGCGTGACCTCGATCCGGCCGGGGTGGTGCGTGCTGTCGCAGAAGAGCGAGCTGCCGCAGCGCCGGCAGAACGATCGCGTGCCGTGATCGGACGACTGGAAGCGGACCACCTGCTCCGCACCCGACGTGATCGCGACACTCTCGGTCGCGACGCTGAGCCAGGTGACATAGCCGGCACCGTGGTGGCGCTGGCACATCGTGCAATGGCAGTGGACGCAGGCGATCGTCGGCATCCGGACGGAAAACGCCACATCTCCGCACAGACATGAGCCGGATACGCTCGGCTGCGCCATCTCGCACCTCCTCCGCAGCGCCACGCGGGCGGCCGCTCGAGGGGCAACCTACCATTGCGCGCTTCTTGGAAGCAAACCGAGGAATCCGTGAGTCGTAAGATGAAAGCAGCGAAGCGCCGCGGCGCTGTGCAGCCCGAGCCGCAAGCCGACACCGCGCCGCTCGCGCGCCGGGTCTGGGAGCAGATCGGGCCGATCGCGATCGCCGTGTTGATCGCGCTCGCGATCCGCGCGGTGATCATCGAATCCTACTACGTGCCTTCGGGCTCGATGCTGTCGACGATGTTCATCGGCGATCACGTGTTCGTCTCGAAGTTCACGTTCGGCGCGCACATCCCGTTCACCGGCTGGAAGGTGCCTCCGGTGCGCGATCCCGAGCGCGGCGAGGTCGCCGTCTTCGCGCTCGGCCGCGGGCCCGACGGAAGCATCTGCCCGCTCGATCAGTGTCCCGGCCACTCCTCCGAGGGTTTCGTCAAGCGCATCATCGGATTGCCGGGCGACACGGTGGAGTACTCCAGGGACGGAATGTTGATCCTGAACGGAAAGGTCGCCGCACAGCGCGACCTCGAGGAGGTCTTCCTGGACGAGCACGGCGTGCGCTACCGCGTGCTGGAAGAGGATCTCGACGGCTGTCGCCACCAAATCCTGGACCTCTCGGGCAAGCCGGAGCTCACCCGGTCGCGCGTCACGATCCCCGAGGATCGCTACTTCCTGATGGGTGACAACCGAGACAACTCCAACGACAGCCGCGTCTGGGGCACCGTGCATCGCGACGACCTGAAGGGGCCCGTACTGATCAACTACTGGGCCTGGAACAACAGCGAGACCTGGCTGGCGATGCTGAACCCGCTCACCTGGATCGAGCTCTTGTGGAGCGAGATGCACTGGGGCCGGATCGGGATGACCTACGGCTGCGCGTCGGCTGGAGACTAGGCCGCCGCGCCGCGCGCCGTAACAGAAGTCGAGCGGAAAGCCGAGCAGGAAGTCAAGCAGAGGAGCTAGTCGGCTTCCCGCCGCGCAGCCGGCGCACCTCGCCTCTGCGCATCGTCAGGCGCTCGCCATCGAAGAGCTCCATCAGCGGCACAGCGGTCCGGCGCGTCGTGCCGATCAGCGTCTTGTAGGACTTGGTGTCGAGCTCGTCGTGGCTCTCGAAGTGGTGGAGCACGCGCAGGCGCAGCGCCTCGACCGCCCGCGCATCGAACCACAGGTCCCCCGGCGCGCGCACGAGCTGGCCCTGGCGCTCGAGGTGGGCGAGCAGATCGCGCGCTGCCGCTTCCTCGAGGGATACGTGTGCGGCGACATCGCGCAGCGAGGGCGCTTCGAGCGCGGATCCGGCCAGCAGCAGCGCGATCTTCTCGCACGCTGCGTCGGAGGCGGCGTCGAGCGTCGGCCGGTGCGCCGCGCGGCGCGCGTGGTCGGCCTCGAGCGTGATCGCGCCGCTGGATGCGAGGCGCTCGAGCGCCAGCTGCGTCGCTTCGGGTGGCACGTTGTCGGGCAGCGCGCCGCGCAGCGCGCCGGCGGGCATGCCGGGCCGCAGCGGCGAGGCTTCGTGATAGGCGTCGAGCGCCGCGAGTAGTTCGCGCTCGAGCCGCTCGAGCGCGTCCCCATCGATGACGCGCTCACCAGCCGTCTCCAACGAGCCGCAACTCCGTGCGCGGTCGATCGCAGCCGCGATCTCGTCCGCGAGCCGGCCGGTTTCCTGCGCGAGTACGGCGCGGGTCGTGCCCGCCAGGCCGGCGCGCCGCACGCGCACCCGTACATCCGTCTCCGGGTCGCGGCGCGCGAGGTCGAGGAGCTCGCGCACGAGCTGCGGATCGCTCCGCCGGCGGTGCGGCGGGCACACGTCGAGCACAATTCCGCCGCCGAGCGTCGCCCCGATCGCCGTGCGCGCGAAGCCGCGCAGCACGAAGCGGTCGCCCGGCAGGAGTGCCATCGGCGCGGCGAGGTGGAGGCGCGCGAAGCCGCCCGTCCCCGGGGCCAGAACGGGCCCGCCGATCGGCGCGATCCGCGCGAGCCGCTCTGTTGTGCCGGCGAGCAGCGAAACCGGCGTCGGCTCGTCGACCGGCGGCGCCTCGGCGAGCCACCGCACGTGCGCGTCGATCGCCGCAGTGGCTGCCAGCGCATCGGGCGAGGTCAGCACCAGCCCGCGCGACAGCAATTCGAGCGGCACTCCTTGCAGGTTTACAGCGCAACGCGTGCCTGGTTCCGCCTGGTCGACCTTGTGTCCGTGGCTCTGCAGTCCGCGCACCCGCGCGCGGTGATCGTCCGGCAAGAGCGTGACCGCGTCGCCGACGCGCAGCGCGCCGCCGATCAGCGTTCCGGTGACGACGGGTCCGAAGCCGCGCATCTCGAAGCAGCGGTCCACCGGCAGGCGCGGCGGTCCGGTGCGCGGGGTTCGCGCCGGGGAACCCGCGGCGAGTACACCGAGTGCCGCGCGCAGTGCGTCGATGCCCGCTCCAGAATGCGACGATACGCGCACGATCGGCGCGCCGGCGAGCGGCGTCGCGCCGAGCAGCGCCACCACTTCCTCAGCTGCCAGGATCGCCATCTCCTCGTCGACGGCGTCGATCTTCGTCAGCGCGACGACCGCCCGCGCGATCCCGAGCAGCTCGCAGATCGCTATGTGCTCGCGGGTCTGCGGCATCACGCCCTCATCGGCCGCCACCACGAGCAACAACAGGTCGATGCCAGCGGCGCCCGCCACCATCGTGCGCACGAGCCCCTCGTGACCGGGCACGTCGACCACACCGAGTCGGATCCCGCCGGGCAGGTCGAGCGGCGCGAAGCCGAGCTCGATCGTGATCCCGCGCGCTTTCTCCTCAGGGAGACGATCGGTGTCGACGCCGGTCAGCGCGCGGCACAGCGAGGTCTTGCCGTGGTCGATGTGGCCGGCGGTGCCGAGGATCAGGTGCCTAACGGGGTCCAATGCGCTGGAACCCCGTGTACGGCCGCAGGGCTTCGGGGATCACGACCGAGCCGTCGGCCTGCTGGTGGTTCTCGAGCAGCGCGATCAGCGCGCGCGCGACCGCCACCGCCGTGCCGTTCAGCGTATGGACGAGCTCGTTCTTCTTGCTTCCGTTGCGGCGGAAGCGGGTCCGGAGCCGCCGCGCCTGGAAGTCCGTGCAGTTCGACGTGCTGGTCACCTCGCCCCAGTCGCCGCCGTCGCCGCGTCCGGGCAGCCACGCCTCGATGTCGAACTTGCGGTACGCCGGCGCGCCGAGATCGCCCGCTGCGATGTCGATCACGCGGTAGGGCACGCCGAGCGCCTGGCACACGCGCTCCTCGATGCGCAGCAGCTCGTCGTGCATCGCTCCGGAATCCTCGGGCCGCGTGAAGGCGAACATTTCCACCTTCGTGAACTGGTGAACGCGGTAGAGCCCCTTGCTCTCGCGCCCCGCCGAGCCCGCCTCGGTGCGGTAGCAGTGCGAGACACCGCCGATCTTGATCGGGAGCTCGTCCTCTTCGAGCACTGAGTCCTCGTACATCCCGCCCAGCGTGATCTCCGCGGTGCCGATCAAGTCGAGATCGGTACCTTCGACGGAGTGGATCTGGGTCTCCGGCCCGCGTGGGCTGAATGCCATCGCGTCGACGATCCGGCGGCGCGCGAGATCCGGCGTGGTGTAGATGCGAAACCCCTCCTC